>DATAFN010000126.1:0-17140 GCA_036257435.1 Actinomycetes bacterium | reverse complement strand
TTCGGCTCGTCCGGAATGTCGTCGCGGCGTTTGTGCGTGATGTTGTGGTCCCAGGTCGCGGCCGCGATCTGGTCTGGTGTCGCCATGTCCTCGTCCTCCTCGACGGTGCCTCGAGCAAGGTAGTGGTTCATCCGGGCCTCGATCTTTGCCATCAGGCCCCAGGTCGGATTACACGGGCAGCTCTTGCCCGAGCAGCAGCGATGGCCGTGCAGGGTGGCGTGTCTCCTGACGAACCCGGCCAGTCGGTCCGCTGCCAGGCAGCGGGCCATCGCCGTGATGTCCGCGTCAGTTACGGCATCGCCGCAGTTGCGGGCCATCACATAGGCCCGCGCGTTGTAGTTCAGGTTCCAGTTCGGAGCTCGCAGCGACCGGCCGATGCTGGGGCAGCCCGAAGTGTTGCAGGTGGAACGCTCGTCTTCATTGATGGTATGCGCGCCACGCCGACCGATCGGCTGCCCTTCGTACGGCTGGCCACCGGGCAGGATCAGCCGGTTGTAGCTGATCCCAGTGGCCGGAAATCGGAACTTGCCGATCGCCTCGATGGCGCGAGCATGCGCGTCGTTGGACGAGTAATTGCCAGGGTTTGTCACCGAGATATGCACGAACTGGTGGTCGGCCGGCTCGTCCACCGTCCGGGCATTGGTGTAGTTGAAGTTGGAATGCCACTCCTCACGGCGGCGCAGTCTCATCCCAACGTCGGCCAGTCGGTTGCGTTCGGCGCTGATCGAGGTCATTCCTGCTGCCCGACTACGATCAACGAGTCGATCGAGGCGGCTGCCAAGTTGCGCTCGTCGAGATCGGACTCGTGGCGAACCACGGCTATCCCGTCGCCGTCCACATCCACGACGACCCATCGTTCGACGGGATCGTCAGGTGGCCAGCCGACCGTATCGCCCGGTTTCGCTGTGCTCATCCCGCCTGCCGTAGTCGGGGTCGGTAGTCGATCACCCCGGAATGTAGCGCGTCTGCGCCGCAAGTACCGGAGTTGGAAACACCCGGCCCGGACGAGCCCGATACTCGCTCGGAAGCATCAGCGTACGCGGCGCAGGGTCGGAACGCGGGCCAGCTGGACCAGTTCGCGCCCACGGGCCCGGACAACCGCCACGGGACCCAGTCACGGCGAGGGACCGGCGGTCGCCGAAGTGAGCCACTTCCCTGCGACTGGTTCCTCGCCACAGGTTGCGACCAGGGCCACCCTCAGCTGAGGGTGGATTCGTGGCGGCTGCACTGAATAGACCACAGTGAGGGGGATGCCTAGGTTCGCGGGGAGCGAGAACATCGTGCCGTCTCCGGCGCCGTCGCTCGGTGCTTCGACATCCAGGAACCTGGTCAGGGCCTCCTCAGCGGCTGCGCTTCCCCCGCCGGACCAATCGCTGGGCGCGTGGCCCGTCCAGCTCCATTCATCGGAGTGCAGCACGAAGGCCGACCACTGGCAGTCCGTACCAAGTCGCGCGGTCCCGGTTGGTGTCCACTCGAGCGTGACGATTTGGTAGCGCCACTCAGGTACGGGCGCTTCCTCCGCTCCAATCTGCTCGAACAGGGCAGCAATCCGAGGGCTCGATCCCGGTAAGTACGTGACGCGATAGCTGCCGGCGTAGTCGACTGGCTGTTCCTGCGCGTGGATCAGCCGGTAGATCAAGATACCGAGCACCGCCGCGAGCAACACTCCCGCGCTGACCCGAAGCACCCACTTGGGACTGCGCCACCTGGGGTGCCTTCTCCGTCGACCGAACTCGAGCACGTCGTCCGACATGGCGACTATCCGGTGGTCGGGGCGTGTCGGGTGGCGGACTTCTGCCACAACCGTCCCGGGACGTTGCTCCCGTACATTTGTCTGTTCTACGGCCGCCGGCCCAGTTGTGGCCAGTGGCCTGGCCTCGGGCGCGACACGGCACGAGCCAGCAGCGAAGATCCAGAATTCATTAACTGACCGTGATCTGCCGGCTCTCGCCAGTAGGCGAATCGTCGGGTACTTTCGCAGTTCATGACCGGCTGGGTGGGAGACGGCGGCAGACACGTCGCGATCGGCGATACCCGGTTATTCGTTGCCGAGCGCGGCTCCGGCTTTCCCATCATCGTGGTGCATGGCGGTCCCGGCCTCGATCATCACGAGTTCGCCGACTACCTCGATCCGCTGGGCGATCAGTTTCACCTGGTGCTGATGGACATGCGCAGCCAGGGCCGGTCGGATCGGACCCCACCGCAGACCTGGACCATCCAGCGGATGGCCGAAGACATCAGCGCGCTCGCCGATGCGCTGGGGTTCACCCGATATGCAGTGCTCGGTCATTCGTTCGGCGGGTTTGTCGCACTCGTACATGCGGCCGACCAGCCGGCCGGAGTGGCGGCCACCGTGGTGTCCGGCGGGGTCGCGTCGAAGGACATCATGGCCGACGTCGAGACCGCGCTCGCTGCCATCGAGCCGGCCGCGTTGCGCGAGCAGTTGTCCTCGTCCTGGGCACGGGAGAGCGAAGTCACCACCGAGGAGGACTTCGCCGAGATCGTGGCCGAGCAGATGCCGTTCCATTTCGCCAACCCGTACGATCCGCGGCTGGGCGACTACCTCGACCGGGCGGGGGCGATGGTCTACTCGCCGGACATGCTCCGGCACTTCGCCTCGGTGGGTTACGGCGAGCTCGATGCCGCCGGCGCGCTGGCCAAGGTGCGCCATCCGGTGCTCGTGCTTGCCGGCCGGTACGACCGGGTGGCCACCGCGGTAGCCGCCGCCGAGGCGGTCGCGGCCGCCGATCAGGATGTGATCGAACTGCTGGTGCTCGAGCGCAGCGGGCACATGACCTTCGTCGAGGAGCAGGAGCACTACCTCGAGGTGGTCAGGGAGTTCCTGACCCGGACCTGCCTGACCTAGCTCGGTTCCCGGCTCGCCCGGGCGAGTGCGGCCGGTGAGACCCTGGTCGTCACGAATCGAACCGTCGGTGCCGCCCGCTACCGTCGCGGTCAGCGCAGCGCGTACCGTGCCGAGCAGGTCGCTGGTGCGGTCCGAGTCCAGGGGATGATGAGGTCTATGCAGCTTCCGGTCATGCCACCCGTCCCGCCGATGCTGGCCAAGTCGATCAAGGCGATCCCGCCGGCCGGCGATCTCCTGTTCGAACCGAAGTGGGACGGGTTCCGGTCGATCATCTTCCGGGACGGCGACGAGGTGGAGATCGGTAGCCGCAACGAGCGGCCGATGACCCGCTATTTCCCTGAGGTGGTCGAGGCCGTGCTGGCCAACCTGCCGCTCCGCTCGGTCATCGACGGCGAGATCATCATCCCGGACAGCGACGGCGCGGGACTGGACTTCGAGGCGCTGCTGCAGCGCATTCATCCGGCCGAGAGCCGGGTCCGGATGCTGGCCGAGAAGACCCCGGCCAGTTTTGTCGCGTTCGACTTGCTCGCGCTCGATAACACCGGCTACCTGGAGCGGCCGTTCGCCGAGCGACGGGCGGTGCTCGAGCAGGCGCTGGCCTGCGCGGCCGCGCCGATCCACCTGACTCCGACGACGCGGGACCGCGGGCTGGCCGAGGAGTGGTTCCACCAGTTCGAGGGCGCCGGCCTTGATGGCCTGATAGCCAAGCCGGCCGCCTCGGCTTACCAGCCCGACAAGCGGGCCATGTTCAAGATCAAACATGAGCGGACGGCCGAATGTGTCGTGGCCGGCTATCGGGCGCACAAGGCCAATCCGGAAGCGATCGGCTCCCTGCTGCTCGGCATCTACACCGAGGACGGCAACCTGGCCAGTGTCGGCGTGATCGGCGCGTTCCCGATGGAGCGCCGCCGCGAACTGTTCGCCGAGATGCAGCCGCTGGTCACCACGTTCGACCAGCACCCGTGGAACTGGGCCGAGCTCGCGGCCGGGGTACGCCATCCGCGCGAGGCGGAAACCAGCCGGTGGAATGCTGGCAAGGACCTCTCGTTCGTACCGCTGCGGCCGGAACGCGTGGTCGAGGTCAGCTATGACCACATGGAGGGCACCCGCTTCCGGCACACCGCGCAGTTCGTGCGCTGGCGGCCGGACCGGGAGCCGCGATCGTGCACGTACGACCAGCTCGAGGAGCCGGTGCACTTCGACCTCGGAGAGATCCTCGGGCTGAAGCAGTGACACCGCACCCGCCGAGCCGCGGTGCAATCCGGCGGCTGGATCTGGGTTACTTCATCCGGCCGGCGAGTGAGACCGGCGGTCCGCAGCCGCGGGTGGAGCCGGTGCTCGGCTACCTGGTGCGGCACGAGCGCGGGCTGTTGCTGTTCGACACCGGAATCGGAGCGGTCGACGCGGAGACCGAGGTGCATTACCGCCCGGTCCGGCGCGATCTTCGTGCGGCGCTGACCTCGGCCGGCGTGTCGCCGGCCGAGGTCGATGTGATCGTCAACTGCCACCTGCACTTCGATCACTGTGGCGGCAACGGGCTGTTTGCCGGACGGCCGGTAGTGGTGCAGGAGACCGAGCTGGCCGCTGCCCGCGGTCCGGACTACACGGTTCCGGAGCTGGTCGACTTCGCCGGTGTCCGCTACCAGGAGGTGCGCGGTGAGCTCGAGCTGTGGCCCGGAATACGGATCATTCCGACGCCTGGGCACACCGACGGTCACCAGTCGCTCGTGATCCGCGAGCGGAACGGTTCGGTGGTGCTGGCCGGGCAGGCGCACGACTTCGCCTGCGAGTTCGGTTCGGCGCAGCTGGCCAGGCGCGCCGCCGCCGAAGGCGCCGAGCCGCCCCTGCCGGTGCCGCCACCCTGGCTGGACCGCATCGCCGAGTTCGATCCGCGGCGGGTGGTGTTCGCCCACGACGCCGCGGTATGGGAGCCGGCGGAGCTGTTCGAGTTCGGTTAGCCGGTCGTGGCGGCGCGCAGGTACCGGGCAAACAGGTACCCGCCGTCCTCCAGTACATGGGCGAGCTGCATCGGTTGCGCAGCGGCGGTGCCGGCTCCAGCGCCGCTCGGGATCCCGCCGGGCCTGGTCGCGGCCGAGCCGGATCCGGCGCCGGTCAGGATCCTGCTGCGCTCGTCCGGTCCGGCCAGGGTCGGCGACACGGTCAGACACAGCTCGTCGAGCAGCCCCGCGGCGGCAATCGCACCGAGCAGTCGCGGCCCACCCTCGCACAGGATGCGCGGCAGGCCGCGCCCGACCAGTTCCTGAACCATCGCGGCGGGGTCCGGCATCGGTCCGGCGCCGGCGATCGCGACGTCGGCTACCCTCCGGGCGGGTGCTACCCGGTCAGGTGGGCCGCCTGCCGCCGTTACCAGCAGCGGGCGGCCAGCTCGAAACGGTTCGCCGGTCAGGTCGAGGTCCAGGCTCGCGGTCACGATCGCGATCAGCGGGGCCTCGGCCTGGCCGGCCGCGAGTCGGCGCTGCCTGACCTCCGGGCTCGATCGCACCGGGCGGTAGGCCGCCGGGTCGGCTCGAACCGTGCCGGCGCCGACCACGATCACGTCGGCGATCCGGCGCAACGCGCTCAGTACCCGTCGGTCGGCCGGCCCGGACAGCGCGCGCGAGCCACCGCGCTCGTCAACCGCGGCACCGTCGACGCTGCTGACCATGTTCGCGCGGAGCCAGTGTGCGCCCGGTCGCAGCGCCGGATAGCGGTACGCAGTCTCGAGATCCACATCACTGCCGGCATCGGCGGGCAGGAGGCTACGCATCTTCGCGAGTCTGGCACGCGGACAACGCTCCGTGCGGATCGGCAACCTTGGGCCGGGCGGCATCCAGGCGGTTTGTGCCTGGATTCGGCGGGTGCCCAGCAGTCCGGACGACCCGACGCGTGTCCGGCCGGCCGGCAGCTACGCGCGGTGTTGCGGTTGATGGTTCTCACTCGGACCGCTTCGGCGGCCGGGCAGCCGGGACTCGGTCTCGCGTTCGGTCCCGGCCCCCGATCGGAGCAGCCATATCAACCCGACCACCAGGCTGAGCACGACCATGCCGGCGCCGATCGCGTATGCCGGCCAGTACTTCCGGTCCAGCAGGTCCTGCTGGCCGGCCCCTTCCACCAGCAGGTACGCCGCGACCAGCGCCACCGGCAGCAGCACCGCGAGCAGCAGCCAGGACATCGCGTTCCAGCGGCCGCGCCGGGAGTCCTCCTTGCGCGCCTCTACGCTTCCGATCGAGGTGAGCTCCGCGGTCACCGCGTGCTCGAGCCGGTCCAGCATCCGGCCGACTACGAGCGAGCGGCTGGCCACGTCGAGCGCCCGGTAGAGCATCCGGTGATAGCCCTCGACCCGGCGGGACGGCACCAGCGAGCCGATGTCCGCGGCGGCTTCCACGCCATAGCCGAGCTCGCCTTCGAGATCGCCAAGACGAGCAGCCAGGTCTTCGAGCAGCCGCCGGCCGGCCCGGGTGGTGCGCAGCTCGTCGTTGGCCTCCCGGAACGCGCGCAGCGAGTCCTGGGCGTAGCCGCGGATCTCGCGCAGCCGCGCGGTCGCGCCGACCACCAGCACCGCGGAGACCAACATGGCGCTCTCCAGCTCCGGCGGGTGTCCCTGGCTCACTGTCACGTACGGACTCAACGCGGTGCTCGCCCGCGGATCGCGGTTGAGCTCGACCGGGCGGTGCACGTTGGCGTACTCGGGCCGCTGCGGCCGGTCGGTGCGATACAGCAACTGGCGGATCAGTCCCTCCGGCAGTTGGCCGAGCCCGCGATCGGGGATGGACACCAGCTGGTGATGCTCGGGACCCAGCACGTGCTCGGCCGGCTCGCTCACCCCGGCCCGGGCGCCGAGCACCTGGACCAGGTCGCCGCCGTCGATGTCCACGTTCGACCGGGCCGCGTCCTCGAGCAGCAGCACGAGCTGGTCCGGCGTGCACGCCACCTCGATGGTCAGCGTCGCGGCCAGCCGGCCGGACGGCAGGACGTAAAGCGCGGTGCCGACTCGTAACGGCTGCAGTTCGGGAATGAACCGCGCGAACCGTACCGTCGAGGGGGTGTGCTCGGCCTGACCGAGGACCTGTGGAACCGCCATGCCGGCCAGCTCGTAGTGGGTGGACAGCTGGCCCAGCGGCAGTGAGTCGGTGACCGGCTGGGCCCGGGTATCACCGTTGGCCATCCACCCGGTTGCGTACACCGTCGTCACTCTGACCAGCGTCGCGTCCCGGGCCGCGGTCGGTTGCTCGATACTCACGATCACGCAGCGTGGTGGATCACGCGGTCAGGGTCAAGTCTGGCGATCATCTAGTCATTGCCGGGGTTCTCGTCCGGAATGAGCGCCATCAGCTGGTCGAGCGTGTCGGTCAGCTGGAAGTACGCCGAGGGCGCGACGTCACCGTCCTCGAACCGCTCCTCGAGCCGACGACTGAGGTCCTCGACCTGCTCGTTTGCCTTGTGGTACTCCTGCTGGCCGACCCGGTCCACCACCCGGCCGAGCGAGCGGCCGATGTCGATGGCGAGCGAGGGTGGGATATCGCCGGTCACGGTGGCCGCGGTGACCAGATCGGTGATCTGGTTCAGCAGCTCCCGCACGGTGCCGGCCTGGGTCGCGTCCGGGCTCGGTGACTCGGACGGCGTGCTCGGCGTGCTCGCCGTAGTGGTGGTCGGATCCGCCGCCGGCCCGCCGGCCTGGCCGCCGTTCCCGGCGAACAGTCCGTAGATCGAGAACATCGTGATCGCGCCGGCCAGGAACAGCGCAAGCGCTATCGCGGCCAGCGCGCCGGGACCACGGCGGCGGGCGGCCGGAGCGTGCGGCCGTGCCGCGGGCAGTACCCGGGTCGCCCCGGCCTGGTACACCGGGGCCGCGGCCACCGGCAAGGGCACTCGCGGGGCCGCATGGGCGAGGTCGCCGATGCTGTGCAGCGCCTCGGCGAGCTGGGCCGCGCTCGGCCGGTCGTCCGGCCATTTCGACAGGCAGGCGGCCAGCACCCGCCGAAGCGGATCGGGAACCAGGTCAAGATCGGGCACCGGCTGGTGTACGTGCGCGTGCGCCTGCTCGGTCCAGCTGCCCTGGAACGGGCTGCGGCCGGTGACCGCGTTGTAGAGCACCGCACCCAGCGCATAGACGTCTACCGCGGGCGTGGCCGGGAGTCCCTGTACTCGCTCCGGGGCGAGGTACGCGGGCGTTCCGAGCGTCTGGCCGGCCACCGTCATCGAGGCGTCTCCGGTCACCGTGGAGATGCCGAAGTCCAGGACCTTGACCCTGGTCTGCGTCAGCATGATGTTGCCCGGGGTCACGTCGCGATGGACCACGCCGCTGCGGTGCGCGCTGGCCAGCGCGTCCGCGACCTGAGCGCCGATCCCGGCCACCTCGGTAACCGGCAGCGGGCCGTGCACCAGCCGCGATGCCAGCGTCGTCCCGGTCAGCAGCTCCATGACCAGGAACTGGAGGACACCGTCCGGCTGGTCGATCTCTCCGTAGTCGTAGACCTGGGTGATCGACGGATGGTCGAGCCGGGCCGCGGCCCGCGCCTCCCGGCGGAACCGCTGCCTGAACTCGGCATCGTCGCTGAGTTGGGCGGCCAGCACCTTGATCGCTACTGGGCGGCCGAGCACGGCATCGCTGGCCTGCCAGACCGAACCCATGCCGCCGTCGCCGATCCGGTCCAGCAGGACGTAGCGGTCGGCTAGCCGGGTACCGGCGATCACAGACATGCGGTGCAGTTTCCCAGATCGCGGGCACCTGACAAATCGGAACGGCGCGACTTAACCGGGTCTTATCGCGGCTGCCACCCGGGCATAGGGAACCCCAGGCTGAACTGCCGGACCTCGGCGGCGATCGCGTCCAGCCGCTCCTCGTCGCCCTTCTTGGCGGCCTCGATCGCCTCGTCCATCCAAGCGGCGATCCCGGGCATGTCGGCGACCCCCATCCCGCGCGTCGTCACGGCCGGAGTGCCGAGCCGGATCCCGGACGGATCGAACGGTTTGCGGGGGTCGTACGGCACCGTGTTGTAGTTCAGCTCGATCCCGGCTCGGTCCAGCGCCTGGGCCGCCGGCTTGCCGGCGATGTCCTTCGAGGTGAGGTCGACCAGGATCAAGTGGTTGTCGGTGCCGCCGGAGACCAAGTCGAAGCCGCGCCCGGCGAGCGCTGCGGCCAGCGCGGCCGCGTTCGCTACCACCTCGTGCGCGTACCGGCGGAATTGCTCGGTCGCCGCCTCCTTCAGCGCGACCGCGATCGCGGCCGTGGTGTGGTTGTGCGGGCCGCCCTGCAGGCCCGGGAACACCGCCCGGTCCAGTGCCTTCGCGTGCTCCGCACGGGACATGAGCATCGCCCCGCGCGGGCCACGCAGCGTCTTGTGCGTTGTAGTAGAGATCACGTCGGCGTGCGGTACCGGCGACGGGTGCGCGCCGCCGGCCACCAGCCCGGCGATGTGCGCGATGTCAGCGACCAGGATCGCGCCGACCTCGCGAGCGATCTCCGCATACGCCGGGAAGTCGATCGTGCGTGGGATCGCGGTGCCGCCGCAGAAGATAAGCCTGGGCCGCTCGGCGAGCGCCAGCTCACGCACTTCGTCGAAGTCGACCCGGCCGGTGTCCTGGCGCACGCCGTACTGCACGGCCCGGAACCAGCGCCCGGTGGCGGACACGTTCCAGCCGTGCGTAAGGTGGCCCCCCATCGGCAGTGCCATGCCCATTACGGTGTCGCCGGGGGACAGGAAAGCGAGGTAGACCGCCAGGTTGGCGGGGGAGCCCGAGTAGGGCTGGACATTGGCGTGGTCGACGCCGAACAGCTCCTTCGCCCGATCCGCGGCTAGTTGCTCCACCTGGTCGATGAACTGCTGGCCCTCGTAGTAGCGCTTGCCGGGGTATCCCTCGGAGTACTTGTTGGTGAGCACGGTGCCGGTCGCCTCGAGCACCGCGCGGGACACGTAGTTCTCGCTCGGGATCAGGCGGATCTTCTCCGCCTGGCGGCGGCCTTCGGACTCGATCAGCTCGGCGATCCGCGGGTCGGTGCTGGCCAGGTCGGCAAGCAGCCCGGCGGGGTCTGCGCCGGCCGCAACGGACTGGTTCTCGGACACGAAACCTCCCAGGTCGTCACGGCTATCCGCCGGATCGCGGCCGTTCGCGAGCCTAGCAGCGCTGGCCGGGACGACCCGGCCCTGGCTTGATCCGGCCCGCTACCCGATTGACTCGACCGCGCTACCCGCTTGATTCGGCCCGCTACCCCCGATCAGTACCGGCGCTGTATGCGAACAAATCGCCCAAAGTGGGTGATCATTTGCTCACGCCACCGGTAATGATCGGAAACTGGGGTTGGTCAGCCGGTCGGGCTGGTGGTGGCCTCCGAACCTGAACCCGAGCCGGACCCGGACCCCGAGCCGGAGCCCCCGCCACTGCCGTCGTCGCTGCAACCGGCCAGGGTGAGGGTGAGTGCTGAGAGCACGGCGGCGGCAGTGGCGGCCAGCCGCCTGTTTGGACGGGACATCGGTGCCTACCTTCCTGTGGTCGTACTGATCTTCGGGGGCAACGTCGGACTCGGCGCCGGCCGGGCCCGCCGGGTGGCCGCCCGCCAGCCGGCCCAAGCCAGCACGGCGAGCGCGATCAACCACAGCACGTGCCGGAGCCAGAACTGGCCGCCGTAGTCGGGCAGCAGCGGGCGCAGCAACGCGTACACCGGGTCGTCCACCCGCTGGAAGCCGCTGACCCAGGTGATCTCGCGCTGGTAGCCGTCCACCAGCAAGCAGGCGTACGACCAGACGCCGAGCACGCCGAGGCCAAGCGCGACCCGCCGCGCGGCCGGTCCCACCCCGGCCAGCCAGCGCAGGATCACCAGCAGTGCGAGCGGCAGCACAACGACCAGCTGGCGGCCCGGCCACCAGAAGCCACTCATGGTCACCGCGACGAACGTGGCCACGAGCCAGCCGGCGAGCAGCGGCCAGGCGAGGACCGCGGTGTGCCAGCCGGACGCGGCAGCAGCGGTCCGGTCGACTGCGTCGGCATGATCGGGTGGTTCGGTCGTCCGGCCCGGGCGGGCGAGCCACGCCAAGCCAACCGCGGCGCCCAGTGCCGGCCCCAGCAGCAGCCAGCCCGGCTGCCACGGCACGAGCCCGTATCCGCGGTCGGCCAGCAAGCCGACCAGCCGCAGTGCCCGGCCGACATAGCTCGGATGAAATCCGATCACCCCGAACTCGCCCGACTCCCGGAAGTGGTCGCCGCTGGCGTAGACCGTCCAGCCGCCCCAGACCGCTCGGTGGACGGCCAGGTAGGTCGCGCCCATCAGGAGCAGACCGACGCTCAGCCAGCCGACCGCCCGGCGGTGCCCGGTGCGCCACCAGCGGTAGCCGGCGAGCACCGCCAGACTGGCCGCGACCGGCACGTACTTCACCGACAGCCACGGCAGCACAGTCACCGCAGCGCCGAGCAGCAGCATCGGACCGCGGCTGCTGCTCGGTGCGGTCAGCGCGGCGACGGCGAGCACGACCGCCAGCGCGGCCGCCAGCTCCGGATACACCTGCTGGCCGTACACCGCCAGCGGTGCCGATGCACTGGCCAGACCGACGCCGACGGTCGCCAACGGGAGCGGGATCGCGAACCGGCGCACCGCGAGCCAGAGCGTGCTGGCGGCCAGTAGCCCGGCCAGCAGTGCGAGCGCGAGTTTGGCGCCGACCCAGCCGAGCGCGCCCATCGGCAGCGCAAGGAGCACGGGGAGTAGCGGATCGTGCGGGCTGAGCTCGCGACCGCCGGACAGCACGTCGGTCTGCACCGGCGGCTCGGTGTCCGCGAAGTCGGCCCAGCGCTGCTCGGCCCATTCGTCGCTGATGTCGAGGTTGCCGTCCTCGGCGACGGAGAGTGCGCTGAGCAGGTACTGCACTTCGTCCACGGCGACGTGCGCGCCGAACGTGGCGCGGACCCCGATACCGGCGGCGGCCGCGACGGTGGCGACGAGGAACACCAGCACCACCGCTCGCCGGACGGTCAGCGTGCTCATGCCACGCCCACCAACACCGGTTCGGCGACGGTATCGGCCGCGACCTGGCGCGCCACCAGCCGATCAAGATCGGTTTCCGGAGCCCACCCGATCAGCCGGCGTAGCCGGGTGGTGTCGGCCCGCGTGTCCGGCACCTCGGCCGGGCCGGCTGGGATCACCCGGGTACGCACCTCGACCTGCAGCGCATCGGCCACCGCGGTGACCATCCGGGACAGGCTGTGCCCGTGTCCGGTGCCGACATTGACCGGCCCCTGCGCACCGCTGCCGGCCAGCGCGACCAGCGCGCGGACCACGTGCCGCACGTCGGTGATGTCCCTGGTCCGGGACGGCGAGCCGAGTAACCGCAACTGCTGGCCGGATCGGGCCGCGGCGATCCACCGGGCCAGTGCCATGTCCGGCCGCTGGCCCTCGCCAGCCACGGTGAACGGGCGGGCGATCACGATCCGGCCGCCGGCCGCGATCCGCTGCCGGGACAACCGCTCGACCGTGACCTTGCTTCGTGCATAGCCGCCGCGTGGCCGCAGCCGATCCCGCTCCCGGCTGGCCCGGCCGAACCGGGCGCCGCCGTACACCGACGACGACGAGGTGACCACGAGCGGGGTGCCGGCCGGGACGGCCGCGAGCACCGCGGCCGCGGCTAGCACGTTGTCCCGGTGCCGGGTCGTGTCGATGCCCGGCCTTGGATCCCGGACGCCGGGACAGCCGGCCAGATGGAACACTGCGTCCGCACCGGCCAGCGCAGCGGTGACCCGCTCGTCGCGGTCACACAGGTCGGCGGTGAGCACAGTCAGCCCCGGGCCCGGTGCCTGGGCCACTCGGTCGATGCCGACGACCGGCTCACCGATGGCAAGCAACTGCCGGACGAGCATGCGGCCGATGAACCCGGCAGCGCCGGTGACGACAGCGCCCACGTCCCTCCCGTCTCGCCACGGTTCGAACCACGCAGAGCCCGGCCGCGAGGGGCCAGATGGCCACTAAGGTTAACCTAACCTAACTTAGTGATCGCCGAGGAGGGCCATGCGACCGAAGGGCGCTGCCAACCGGTCGGTGCTTGGATGGGCCCGGTTGCTGGCGGGCGCACTGGTGCTGGCGGTGGCCACCGGCTACCTGCTCCGCATCGTGGACCGTGCCGAACTCAGCGCCGTCGCCCGCGCGGTAGCGGCTGATCCGGCCGGGCTGGCGCTTGCGCTGGTGGCGTACGGCGCCGCGTTCGTGTTGCGGGCGTGGTCATGGCGGTGGGTGCTGCCCGGCCTGCCCGCCGGGCAGTCGTGGGCGGCGCTGCACGTGAGCCTGCTCGGCAACCACCTGCTCCCGGTCCGGCTCGGCGAGGTTCTGCGGGTCACCAGCGTGCTGCGCCGGACCCGGCTACCGGCCCGGCCGGTGGTCGCCTCGACGATCGCCCTGCGCTCGGCGGACCTGGCCGTGGTGGTGCTGCTCGCCCTGGTCGCCGCGCCCGCACTGCTGGCGGAACTCGCCGGCCCGTGGCGCTGGTTGGCGCTGGCGGTCCCGGTCGTGCTGGCACTGGCGGGGCTCCACTGGCTGCGGCGGTTGCGGCGGGACGGAGCCGAGATCGGCTCGGTCCGCGCCGCCACGGGTTTCCTGCTGGCGCTGGCCGCGCTACTGGCCTGGGCTCTGGAAGCCGCGGTGATCTGGCAGATCGCTGCCGCGGCCGGCTTCCACCTGTCCGCACAGCAGGCGATCGCGGTGACCGCAGTGACAATCGCGGCCCAGGCCGTGGCGCTGACCCCGGGTGGGTTCGGCTCGTACGAGGCTGCCGCGACGGCCGCGCTGGTTGCCCTCGGCGTGCCGGCCGGCGCCGGGTTCGCGATCGCGCTGACTACGCATGCGGTGAAGACCGGGTACGCACTGGTGACCGGCGCGATCGCACTCGCGGTCCCGGCCCCCGGCTACTGGGGCCGGCTGCGGTTGCCGCGTAGGTTGCCGGCCCGGCCGGTGCCCGATCTACCCGAGGCCTCGCCGACCGCTCCGGTGGTGGCGTTCCTGCCGGTCCACAATGAGCAGGACACCGTCGGCGACGTGGTCGCCCGGCTGCCGGCCCGGGTCGGCCGGCGCCCGGTGGTCGTGATCGTCGTGGACGACGGCTCGACCGACGCGTCCGCGGCCCGGGCCAGGCTCGCCGGCGCGACCGTGCTGGCCCAGCCGGTCAATCTCGGCCTGGGCGCGGCGGTCCGGCGTGGGCTGGCCGAGGCGGTGCGGCTGGATCCGGCGGCGGTTGTGTACCTGGACGCAGACGGCGAGTACTTCCCCGAGGACATCGATGGGGTGGTCGCGCCGGTGCTGGCCGGAACTGCGGACTACGTGGTGGGCTCGCGCTTCGCCGGGCGGATCGAGCGGATGTATCCGCACCGCAGGTTGGGCAACTGGGTGCTGACCCGATGGCTTCGCTGGGTGTCCCGGCAACCGGACCTCACCGACGGGCAGAGCGGATACCGCGCGTTCGCGCCGGCCGCGGCGGCGGCCGCCGAGGTCATCCACGACTACAACTACGCACAGGTGCTCACGCTCGATCTGCTGGGCAAGGGATTCCGGTACGCGGAGGTGCCGATCGGGTACCGGTTCCGGCAGACCGGAACCTCGTTCGTGCGGCTGTGGCCCTATCTGCGCCGGGTGATTCCGGCGGTGCATCGCGAGCTCAACGCCGACCTGCGGGGCGCGGGTCAGTCCTCGACGACGTGGACGGCGAACCGTTCGCGAGCCGCGGACCAGGCCAGCTCGTCGAACCCGCCGCTGGTGAGCGCGTCCACCGCGTCGTAGGCCATGGCGAGCGCGTGGTGGGTGTTGTCGTGCGCGAACAGCCCGAGTCGGCCGAATGTGGTGACCCGCGGGAGGCCGACCGCCCAGGCGTCGACGCCGCGCAGGCTGTCCCGGTAGCCGATCTCGTAGATCGGGTAGACGTGGCCGAGCCGCTTCGTGACCACTCCGGACTGGCGTAGCCGGGGCAAGCCGACCCGGGCGGCGGTGTCCCGGACCAGCTCACCGAGCTCGGCGTCGCCGGCGCGCCAGATCGGATCGGCGCCGCTGGCTGCGCACGGGATCTCCGCGCACACCACGCTGCGGTCGAGCGGATCGGCCGCGGACTCCCGATAGTTAGCCGGCTCCGAGATCCGGCTCACCGGCGATTCGGGACCCGGCAGGTAGTGCGCGTCGTAGTCCGTCCAGCGGCCGCCGGCGTGGGTCAGGTACACCAGCACCATGGCCCGAAAACGCAGCCGGGCGGTCGCCTCGATTGCGGCCGAGGTCGGCTGCGGGTGAGCCATTCGGGCCAGCACCGGCAGCGGCAGCGTGGAGAACGCCTGGCTACCCAGCAGGTCGCCGGCCCCGGTGCCGACCCGGACACCGGCACCCGGCGTGGCGTCGATCCGTCGCACCTCGGTACCGAGCCTGATCTCGGCCCCGGCCGTGGTGGCCGCGTCGGCGAGCGCCTCGACGATCTGCCCGAAGCCGCGGCGCGGGTAATAGAACAACCGGCCCTGCCCGTCGGCGCGGCCCCGCAGCATCCGTGCCACGATCTTCCACGGGGTGTCCGCGGTGACCCGGCGCCGGGCCTGCTCGGCATCGATCCGCTCACCGGGCAGCCCCCAGAGCTTGCGCGCGTATGGGCCGTAGAGCGCGTCGTACAGCGTGCCGCCCAGGCTTTGCCGGAGCACGGTTGCGTAGGAACCGGTAGGGCCGCGGCGCAGCGGCGCCGCGGCTGCGTCCAGTCCGATCCGGGCCATCATCGAAACCGGGAGTGTCTTGACCAGTTCCGCGGCGCCGAGCGGGAAACCGAGCCAGTGCCCGGCCAGGCGCAACCGCCCGTTCCGGCGCCGGAGTTGGAGATCGTCTCCCAGCAGCGAGCGCAGCTCGTCGATCAGGTAGGGCGCGGTCGCCGGGTGCAGCCGATGGCTGCCGTGGTCGACCTGTACGCCGTCCACCTCGAAGCTGCCGGCCAGCCCGCCCACGACGTTCGCGCGCTCGAGCACCACGACCGAGTAGCCGCGCCGGGCCGCGCGCCAGGCCGCCGCGAGGCCGGCCGGACCCGCGCCAAGGACCACAAGATCGGCGCTGCTCGACATGCCCGGACCATATCCGGTTCGCCGTGCCGCGCCGGATCGGTTCGGCCGCATGTGTACGCACGCGAGGCATCCTGCAGCCAAGCAAGTTTTTTCCAAAGAAGTGCTTCCAAAGATAGCTTTCCAAAGCTATGCTTGGTCGCATGACGACGCGAAAGCCACGGCTCAAGACCGTCAAGCTGACCGATCCGCGCACGCTGCGGGCAGTCGCCCATCCGCTCCGGCTTTCCCTGGTGGCGCTGCTGCGGCGGGAGGGTCCGCTGACCGCCACCCAGGCCGCCGAGCTGTTGGGCGAGAGCGACGCGCTGTGCTCGTTCCACCTGCGCCAGCTGGCCAAGTACGGACTGGTCGAGGAGGCCGGCGGCGGCCGGGGACGAGAACGACCCTGGCAGGCGACCTCGGGCGGGATGTGGTTTGCCGGGGCCGCTGACACCCCGGAGATGGCCGCCGCAACCGGGCTACTCGAGTCCGTGCTCGCCGAGCGCTACTTCGAGGACCTGATGCGCTGGATCCAGACGAAGCCGACCGAGCCGATCCAGTGGCAGCAGGCCATGCCGTTCGGCGACTACGGGATCTACGTCACGGCCGCGGAGCTCAAGGAGCTCAACGCCCGGATCGAAGCGCTACTCGAGCCGTACGACCAGCGTCGGTTCGACCCGGATCTGCGCCCGGCCGAGTCCCGACCCGTCACACTCCTGAATCTGGCCTACCCCTATATGGGACCGAGGCGCAAGGAGGAGTCATGACCACGACCGCGCCCGAGTCCGCACCTCAGATCAGCCGTGGCCGCGGGACGCTCGTCCCGGGGCTGATCCGCGACAACCAGAACTTCCGCCGGCTCTGGGCCGGTCAGGCCAGCTCGATGCTCGGCGACCAGGTCAGCTTCATCGCGCTGCCGCTGGTCGGAGTGCTCGCACTGGATGCGAGCCCGGCGCAGATGGGCTACCTGGCGGCCGCCGGGCTGATCCCGAACCTGCTGTTCGCCTTGCACGCCGGCGCGCTGGTCGACCGGTTCGGCCGGCGACGGCAGATCATGGTCGCCGCAGACTTCGGCCGCGCTGCGCTGTTAATGACCATCCCGGTCGCCTACCTGCTCGACCTGCTCTCGCTACGGCTGCTGTATGTGGTGGCGTTCGGGGTGGGCACGCTGAGCGTGCTGTTCCAGGTCTCCTACAGCACGTTGTTCATCTCGGTGGTCTCCCGGGCGCGGTACGTCGAGGGGAACTC
>DATAFN010000024.1:0-15765 GCA_036257435.1 Actinomycetes bacterium | reverse complement strand
CCCGGTCGCACTGGCCAGGGTGGCACGGGCTATCGCGCCCGGCCTCCGGGTGCTCACCGGCATCTCGCGAGCCGAGCGCTGGCCCGAGCTCCGGCCGGCCGCGGTGCTCGACGTCTGGGCCAGTGCTCGCTTGCTGGCCGGCGTCACGGTGGTCGACACCGCATTCAACCTCGAGGAGGACGAGGAGATCGCGTTCGATACTGCGGCACCTCGCCGCAACGGCCTGACCCTGGCCACACTCGAGGCGGCCGACGTGGTCTACGCCGTGGGCGCGGCCGATCCGGTGGGCTTGCAGCGGTTGATCCGTGGGCTGGCTCGGCTACGCGAGGTGGTGCCGGGCGCGTGCACTCGGGTGGTGCTCAACCAGGTGCGTCGCGGACCGATCGGCGCGCAGCCGGAGCGGCAGCTGGCGGGTGTGCTGGCCCGCTACGCCGGAGTGGTCGAGGTCGACTTCATCCCGTATGACCGAGAGGGCTTGGATACCGCCCTGGCCACCGGTCGCACGCTGGCCGAGGTGGCGCCGGACTCGCCGGCCCGGTTGGCGGTGGCACGGCTGGCGGCCGAGCTGGTCGACATGCTCGAACCTCTTCCGCACCGGGGCGGAACCAGACGTCGCCGCCGAGTGCGTGCGGAGGCGCCGATGCGACACTGAGCCGTACTGAGCGGCCTGGGAGGGGATCGAGGGGTGGTGACGGCGACCGGCCGGCGGCCGCGTGGCTTGATCGTAGATTGGGGCGGCGTTCTGACCAGCCCGCTGGAGCACTCGATGCTGGCCTGGGCGGATGCCGACGACATCGACCTGGCCGAGTTCAGGGAGGCGATGGCCCAATGGCTGGGGCCGCCGGCCGCCGAGGAAGCGCGGTGGAATCCGGTGGCCGCGCTGGAGCGCGGCGAGCTGGCGGTCCCGCACTTCGAGCAGCAGCTCGCCGCACGGCTGCGAACCAGGTCCGGCCGGGCGGTCTCACCGGACGGCTTGATCACACGAATGTTCACGCAGTTCGAACATGCGCCGGATATGACGAACGTGGTGCGGAAGGTGCGCCGCGCGGGGTTCAAGACCGCACTGCTGTCCAACTCGTGGGGCAATGACTATCCGCGGGACGGCTGGGACGAGCTGTTCGACGCGGTCGTGATCTCCGGCGAGGTGGGGATGCGCAAGCCGGAGGAGCGTATCTACCTCCATACCGTCGCTCGGCTCGATCTGCGACCGGCCGATGTGGTCTTCGTCGACGATCTACCGGTGAATGTTCGCGGGGCCGTCGCTGCCGGGCTGGTCGGTGTTCGCCACGAGTCGTACGAGCAGACCGTGCTCGAGCTGGAAGCGCTGTTCGGCCTGGTACTGCGCTGAGGTCGCCCGACCAGGGCCGACCCGGAGCCGGCGCGGGAGCCGAGCCGACGGAGTCCCTAACCCGCGAATAGCAGCAACAGCCCGCCGACCGTGTAGCCGATCATCAGGAACAGCAGCGGCAGCTGCCCGGCGACCGCCTGCCGGCGCGGGAACAGCCGTACCGCCCGATCGTGCGCGGACACCACGCCACAGATGTGCCCGATCACGATGGCGAGCACCTGGACAACCGCGATGGTCGTGACGGATACCACGGTGAAGTCGACGCCGCGCTCCGCGGTGCCGAACAGATTCCAGCCCCGTCCCAGCGGATCGGATGCGTAGATCAGCGCGTGCTGCCCCTCGAAAACCACCAGTGAGAAGTAGTGCGCAATGAGATAGCCGGCCGCGATCGGGATGATCGAGTGCGCGAAAGCGGTGGGCAGGCCGCGCCAACCTTCGGACTCGAGACCTCGTTGGCGACCCAGCACGCCGGCCAGCCAGGTCGCCACCGAGTACGTCACCAGCACGAGCAGGACGAACCCGAGCAGGCCGAGTGTGCCCGACTGCCGAGTGGACAGGTCCGAGTCAGTGCTGAACCTGATCCAGACCGGCGAGTTCGAGAAACCGTCATACGCGGTCGAGCCGAGCATTACTGCGATCGTGGCCACCAGGCTGGCGGCCGGAGCCAGCGCGTCGAGGCTGTTGAACGGACTGCGGATGACGAGCCTTCCGTCGAACCGCCGGCCGAGCGGGGACAGGTGACCGAGCAGCGTCGAGTACGCCTCGAACCCGTCGCCCCGGTCGAACCAGTGCGATCCGTAGACCACCGCCGCCATCAGATGGACCACGAAATAGACGGCGAAGAACGTGCGCAGCACCGGCAGCGTGGTCCGGTCGGGCGCCACCAGTTCCAGCCACGTGAATGCGAACAACGACACAGCCGCCGGCCAGTAACCGATGCGGGCCGGCAACGGCCGCAGTCCCTGCTCCGGACGTGTGCCAAGCAACGCGGCGATGCCGCGATGGATGGTCCGTAGCGGGTTCAGCTGCCGCCAAACCGGGCCGAACAGGATCGAGACCGGTACCAGGCCAACCCAGAACAGCACATAGACCCAGGTCGCCGTTGGGTTGGTCTCCAGGTCGGGGCCGAACGCCGCGGCCATCACCACGAAGCCGACCAGCAGCAGCCCGAGGACCCGCAGCGCCCAGCGAAAGCCGGCCGAGTCGAGCAGCCCCTGCACAGGGGCCGGCACCGGCCGGCCGGCTGCTCGGCCGGTCAGTCGCGGCTCCCGCCAGAGCCAGCCGAGCGCCGCGAACGACACCACAAGCGCAACCACCGCGCCGACGAGGGCGTAGCTGAACGGGATCGGGAGATCCTGGCGGCTCCCGATGCCGTGGGCCAGGACCAACCAATCCTCAGTCTGCCCAGGCCGCGTTCCGGCGACAGGACTCATCTGACCAGCAACGTGAACAGCAGGCCGGGGTCGAGCTCATGCAGCTCCACCTCGAACGAGCCGGGCTGGTCGGCGACGAACTCCAGCGTGGTCGGACGACCTGCGTCGACCTCCGCCTCGAGCTCGTACCCGTGCACGTGCACCTCGTCCGCTTGGTCGCTGGTGATGACGATCCGGACGTTGTCCCCCTGCGTGACCTCGACGCGGCGGTCCGGGCTCGGGCTGACCCGGCCATCCGCGACCGAGACCTCGATCAGGGTCTCGGCCGAGGTCGGCAGCGTGCTGGGCAGGGTGCTGGCCGAGCCGGTCGGCGTGGTCGGGCCGGAGGTCGCGGCCGGTTGACTCTCCTGGTTATCGCCACAGGCCGCCGCACCAACGGTAAATGTGATCAGTGCGGCCAGGCTCACCGCAATCCGGAATGTGCTTCGCACGATGCCAACTTCTCCTTGGAATGATGTTCGGACGGATACGCTAGCTCAGACCTGCGAGGACCCGACCACGTGCCCGGCCTGCGGAGTCCTGGCGAGGAGGCGCCTTCGTGTCCGACCGGCTTAGCCCGCTCGATCTGCCGTTTCTCTACGTTGAAGGCCCCGGCCTGCCCATGCACGTCGGTGCCGTGGCGATCTTCGAAACTCCAGCCGAAGGATTCGCGCCCGCGCAACTGCTCGATCTGGTCAGTGCGCAGCTCGACCAGCTGCCTCGCTATCGGCAGCGGTTGCGGCCGGTACCAGGCCACGTCGCCGCGCCGGTTTGGGTGGACGACGCTCAGTTCGACCTGAACTACCACGTGCGCCACTCGGTGCTGCCTCGGCCGGGCAGCGTCGACCAGCTCCGCGAGCTGGTCGCGCGAGTCCACGCCCGGCAGTTGGACCGGGCGCGGCCGCTCTGGGAGATCTACCTGGTCGAGGGTTTGGCCGGTGGCCGCCAGTTCGCGCTGGTCACCAAGACCCACGAGGTCATGGTTGATGAGGAGGTGCCGGATCTGGTCCAGGTCATCCTCAGCGCAAGTCCTTCGGTAGCGGGCCGGGTCGAGGGCACCGGCTTCGCAGCCACCCAGCCTGTGCGCACCGGCGCCCTCGCCCCTGCCTTGACCGCCGAGACCGCAGAGGATGACTTGGACCAGGGCGCGGGGGAGGGTCGTGCGGTTGGGGAGCCGAGTGATTTGGAGCTGCTACGCACGGCGCTGATGGATCTGGTCGGGCACCCGGGCCGGCTCGGTGACGCGATCCGGGGCGCGGTTGGCGATCTGCGCGGGACCGCTTGGCGGCTGGGGCAACTGGCCGGCCGGAGTATCGCCGATCTGGCCAAGCTGGGTACCCGGCTCGGGCCCCGGGGTGCGCCGCCGAGCCCGCTGAACGTTGCGGTCGGCGAGACCCGACGCTACGCGCTGGTCCGCACCGAGCTCGAGGTGTATCGCCAGATCCGCGCGGTGCACGGCGGCACCGTCAACGACGTGGTGCTCACGGTCGTGGCCGGTGCGCTGCGGGCCTGGCTGCTAGCGCGCGGCGAGGCGGTGACCAGCCGGACCAGCCTGCGCGCATTGTTGCCGGTCAGCGTCGCGATGACCGGCGGTTCGGCCGGCCTGGTCGGCGCCTATCTGATCGATCTCCCGGTCGGCGAGCCGAGCCCGGTCATGCGGCTGCACCAGATCCGCTACCGGATGCATGCCCACAACGCGGGCGACGAGCGGGTGGCTGCGGGCGTGCTGTCGACGCTGTCCGGATTCGCGCCGCCGACCCTGCATGCGCTTGGTGCCCGGGTGGCGAACCAGCTGTCCCGGCGGATCTACAACCTCGTGGTCACGAACGGACCCGGACCGCAGGAGCCGCGGTACGCCGCCGGCGCACGGTTGCTCGAGGCCTATCCGGTGGTGCCGTTGACCGCCGGGCACGCGCTGAGCATCGGCGCCACCTCGTACTGCGGCACGATCGGCTACGGCCTGCTTGCCGACCGCGCCGCGGTGGCCGATCTCGATGTGCTGGGGCAGTGCCTGATCGAGGCGCTGTCCGAGCTGGCCGAGGCGGTGCGGTGATGCGGGTGTACGTGCCGACCACGCTGACCGGGCTGGCCGAAGTCGCGGCCTGCGGCAAGCTAGGTCCGGACCCGTACGAGGCATACGCGGTTACCCCGGCGCTTCGCGAGTGGTATGTCGCCGGCGACCTCGAGGAGCTCGAGTACGTGGCCATGGCGGAAGCGGCTCGGGCGTCGCTACGGATGCTGACCAGTGAGGCGGACGCACCGCGGCGCCGCGTAGTGATCGCGCTGGATGTTAGCGACACGGCGGTAACTCCGCTGTCCTCACCGCTGGACGGCGGGGCGCACGGCGCGGTCCGGGTCGCCGCCACGGCCCAGGTGACCGAGATCGCTGCAGTTCACGTTGACGGCGATGGCGCGGTTGCCGACATCGCCGCCGCCGTCGAGGCGGTCGACGCGGCGGCGGCCGGAGACGACGACGCTCAGTTCGTCGTCGACGGCGCCGAGGATCACGAGCTGCTCTGGTACGCCTCGCAGGAGATCCCGGATCTGCTGCGGCTGAGGTGACCGGCACCGGGCCGGCGCGAGGACAGGATGGCCATCGTCCGTCGTGACTCCGGCCGATCCAGCCCCGCCGACCGGTCCGATCGGCTCCCGCACCTGGTCTGGGACTGGAACGGCACGCTGTTCGACGACGTGGCCGTGGTGGTGACGGCCACCAGCGAGTCGTTCGAGGCGGCTGGGCTGCCGCCGGTCACGCTCGCGGACTACCACCTGCACTACACCCGGCCGATCCCGGACTTCTACCAGCGCGTGCTCGGCCGGTCGATGTCCGAGGCGGAGTGGCGGGCGCTCGACGACGGCTTCCATCGGGCATACCGGAGGTTGCTCGATGCCGGCGAGATCGATCTGGTGCCGGGTTCGCGCGCGTTGCTGGAGCAGTGGATGGCGGCCGGCGGGACCCAGTCGCTGCTGTCGATGTGGCACCACGACGAGCTGATGGTGCAGGTCGACCGGCTGGGCATCGAGCGGTTGTTCATCCGGATCGACGGACTGCGCGGGCCGTCCGGCGGCCGCAAGGCGGCGCACCTGCGTGCGCACCTGGCCGCGGTAGGAGTGGCTGCGGGTGACGCCGTCGTGATCGGCGACAGCCTGGACGACGCGCACGCGGCCACTGCGGTCGGCGCCCGAGCGGTGCTGTACGCCGGCGGCTTCCACGGACCGCGCTCGCTGGCCGGTGCCGGCGTCCCGGTGGTCGGCTCACTCGACGTGGCGGTGGCAGTGGCGGTGGCGCGGGGTTAGCCCCCGTGTCACGATGCAGGCATTCGCAATCGCCACCGAGATCCCGGAGTTTGATCACGATGGACGCCGTGAGCGCAGTGCCGACGCCGGTCAACGAACCGGTCAAGTCCTACGCCCCGGGCGCACCCGAGCGGGTTGCGCTAGAGGACCGCATCAAGGAGCTCGCCCGCGAGCCCATCGACCTCACGATGACGATCGGCGGGGCGACCCGGCTGGGTGGCGGTGCGCGGATCGACGTGGTCCAACCGCACAACCACGCGCAGGTGCTCGGCACGCTCGGGGACGCGTCTGCGCCGGACGTGCTGGCCGCTATCGATGCCGCTCGGCGGGCCGCGCCGGGGTGGCGCGCCATGTCGTTCGACGACCGTGCGGCGATCTTCCTCAAGGCGGCGGACCTGCTGGCCGGCCCGTACCGAGCCATCGTCAATGGTGCGACTATGCTCGGCCAGTCCAAGTCGCCGTTCCAGGCAGAGATCGACTCCGCCTGCGAGCTGATCGACTTCTGGCGCTTCAACGTGCATTTCGCCCGGCAGATCCTGGCCGACCAGCCGATCTCGGCGGTGGGAATCTGGAACCGCCTGGACTACCGCCCGCTAGAGGGCTTCGTCGTCGCGATCACGCCGTTCAACTTCACCTCGATCGCCGGCAACCTGCCGACCGCGCCGGCGTTGATGGGGAATGTCGTGATCTGGAAGCCGTCGCCGACCCAGCAGTTCTCCGCGCATTTCCTGATGCGCCTGCTCGAGGAGGCCGGCCTGCCGCCCGGCGTGATCAACATGGTGACCGGGACCGGGCAGGCGGTCTCCGAAGCCGCGCTGACCCATCCGGAGCTGGCCGGCATCCACTTCACCGGGTCGACCGGGACGTTCCAGCACCTGTGGCGAACGGTCGGGCAGCACATCGATTCCTACCGCAGCTACCCCCGGCTGGTCGGCGAGACCGGCGGCAAGGACTTCGTGATGGCGCACCCGTCCGCGGACCCGGACGTGCTGCGGATCGCGCTGGTTCGAGGCGCGTTCGAGTACCAGGGGCAGAAGTGTTCCGCGGCGTCTCGCGCCTACGTACCGCGGTCAATCTGGAGCCGGCTGAAGGACGATCTGGTCGCCGACGCCGAGGCGCTCACGATGGGGGACGTCTCGTCGGATCTGTCGCTGTTCATGGGCGCGGTGATCGACGATCGCGCGTTCGGCAAGCACAAGGCGGCCATCGACCGGGCTCGCGGCAGCGACTCGGTGGGCGTCGTAACCGGTGGCAGCTACGACGACAGCGCGGGTTGGTTCGTCCGGCCGACGGTGTTGACCTCGACGGATCCGACCGACGAGATTTTCACGACGGAGTACTTCGGACCGATCCTCGGCGTCTATGTGTACGAGGACGGCGACTACGACCGCGTGCTGACCCAGCTGGAGTCGGCCGCGCCGTACGGGCTTACCGGGTCGATCATCGCTCAGGATCGCGCGGCGATCGCCGATGCGAGCAACGCACTGCGGTTCGCGGCCGGCAACTTCTACATCAACGACAAGCCGACCGGGGCGGTGGTCGGCCAGCAGCCGTTCGGTGGCTCGCGCGCCTCGGGTACGAATGACAAGGCCGGCTCGCCGTTGAACCTGCTGCGCTGGGTCAGTGCACGCTCGATCAAGGAGACGTTCGTCCCGCCAACGGATTATCGCTACCCGCACATGGGCTGATCCGGAAGCCGGCCGGCATGCGCGTCGGACCCGGGCCGCTGGCGCCGGATGCGATCGGCGGTGCCCGGTGACGGCCGGCCGCCTCGGCGTCGACGTCGGCGGGACGTTCACCGACCTGGTGTTCGTCGACGACGAGCACGTGGTCACCACGAAGGTGCTCTCCACTCCGTCCGATCAGTCGGCGGGGGTGCTGGCGGCGTGGCACGCGGCCGGAATCGAGCCGGCCGCGGTTACTGCGCTTGCGCACGGCACCACGGTCGCCACCAACGCACTGCTCGAGCGGACCGGTGCCCGAACCGCCTTGGTCACCACCGAGGGCTTCCGCGACATCGTCGAGATCGGCCGGCAGAACCGCCCGGCGCTGTACGACCTGACCCGTGACCGGCCGCCCCAGCTGATCCCGCGGGAGCTGCGGTTCACCGTGCGCGAGCGGATGGGTCCGGACGGGGTGGTCGTACCGCTGGACGAGTCCTCCGTCGCCGGCGTGGTGTCCCGCCTGCGCGGCGCCGGCGTCGAGGCGGTCGCGGTCTGCCTGCTGTTCGCGTTCAGCCATCCCGAGCACGAGCGGGCGGTGGGGTCGGCGATCAGGGCCGCGCTGCCTGATCTGCATATCTCGCTGTCCAGCGAAGTGCTCCCCGAGTTCCGCGAGTACGAGCGCTTCGCGACCACGACGGCCGATGCCTACCTGGCCCCGCGGACCAGTCGCTACCTGGACCGGCTCGCGGCCCGGGCTGCGGCCGAACGGCTGCCCGAACCGCTGGTCATGCAGTCGTCCGGTGGTCTGATCGACGTCGGGAGCGCGGGCCGGCAGGCGGCCGGGCTCGTCCTATCCGGTCCGGCCGGCGGCGTGGTCGGCGCGGCGTACGTGGCCGGCCTGTCCGGGTACTCCGAGCTGCTCACCTTCGACATGGGGGGCACGTCGACGGACGTCGCACCGGTGCTCGGCGGCCGGGTGGGCACGACGACCGATTCGGTCGTGGCCGGGGTTCCGCTTCGGCTGACCATGGTCGACGTGCATTCGGTCAGCGCCGGTGGCGGTTCGGTCGCCTGGGTGGACACCGGGGGTGCGCTGCGCGTCGGCCCGCGGTCGGCCGGGGCCGATCCCGGGCCGGCCGGCTACGGACGCGGCGGCCAGGAGCCGACGGTCACCGACGCAGACCTGCTGCTCGGATACCTGCCGGACGGCGGGCGGCTGGGCGGCGCTGCCGGCGGGGTGACGCTGCGCCGGGACCTGGCGGCAGCTGCGCTCGGGCGGCTCGGGGCGCAGATTGGCCTGACCGCCACCGAGGCGGCCGCCGGTGTCGTCCAGGTGGCCGACGCGGAGATGGTCCGCGCGCTTCGGGTTGTCAGCGTGTCGCGCGGGATCGACCCGCGCGGGATGAGCCTGGTCGCGTTCGGCGGTGCCGGTGGCCTGCACGCGTTGGCGCTCGCGGAGGACCTGGGCATCGGTCGCGTGCTGGTTCCGGAGGCAGCGGGGGTGCTGAGCGCGCTCGGTCTCGCGATCTCCGATCTCCGCCGCGACCTGGTCGTGACGTTGCGCATGCCGCTGGATCGCGTGGACCCGGAGTTGGTCGGTGCGGCCCGCGACCGGATGGCGACTCGGATTGCCGCCGAGCTCGACCGGCCGGCGCTGGAACTCCATGCGGACGCGCGGTACCGGGGTCAGTCGTTCGAGCTCACCGTTCCGGCCGAGCCGCTGCCCACGCTTGCGCAGCGGTTCCACGACACTCACGAGCAGCGTTTCGGGTATCGGATGGACGGCGAGGCCACCGAGTTGATCAACCTCCGGTTGGTCGCTACGGCCGCCGTGCGGAAGCCGGCGCTGCGGTCTGCCTCGGTATCCGGCGACCGGTCCGTGCTGGGACAGCGGACTGCCGTGATCGGGGGGCGGGAGCACTCCGTTCCGGTGCTGGCGCGGGCCAGGATGTTCGCCGGCAGCGAGGCGGTAGGCCCGGCGATCGTGGAGTTCCGCGAAGCCACCTGCCTGGTGCGTCCCGGCTGGCGGGGGCGGGTCGACCCGATCGGGACGCTGGTCCTGGACCGCCATGGATCTTGACCCGATCACCTTGTCGGTGCTCACCAGCGCGCTCGTCGGTATCGCCGAGGAGATGGGTTCGGTACTGGTTCGCGGCGCCTACTCGTCGAACATCAAGGAGCGCCGGGACTGCTCGACCGCGCTGTTCGACACCGACGGTCGCCTCGTTGCCCAGGCCGAGCACATCCCGGTTCACCTCGGCGCGATGCCCGAGTCCGTTGCCGCCGTGCGTGCCCGGGGCGCCCAGCCGGGCGACGTGTACGCCCTGAACGACCCGTACGCCGGCGGTACCCATCTGCCCGACATCACGTTGATCTCGCCGCTGGCATTGGACGGCGTGGTGGCCGGCTACGCGGTGACGCGCGCCCACCACTCCGACGTCGGCGGCATGCGTCCGGGATCGATGCCGGCGGACTCTCGCGACCTTTGGCAGGAGGGTCTCGTGATCCCGCCGGTGCGGTTGTTGCGGGACGGGCAGTGGGTGCCCGACGTGCTCGAGCTGATCATGGCCAACTCCCGGACCCCGGCGTTGCGGCGTGGCGACTTCCGCGCCCAGGTCGCGGCCAACTGGCTGGCCGAACGGCGCTTGCGGGACCTGGTCGGCCGGTGGGGCGCCGACACTGTACGCGCCGCGTTCCGCGACGTCGTGGCCTACACCGAGCGCCGCACCCGGCACGTGATCGCGGGCCTTCCGGACGGCACATATCTCGGGTCGGGCGAGCTCGAGGGGGACGGCGTCGTCGACGAGGACATCCCGATCCGGGTTGCGGTCACCATCGCCGGGGACGAGATGACCGTCGACTTCACCGGGACCGCTGGGGCGGTGCCGGGAAACGTCAACTGTCCCCTCGCGGTGACGCGGTCGGCATGCTACTTCGCGCTGCGGGTGCTGTTGCCCGACGATGTGCCCGCGAATGCCGGCACTTACGTGCCGCTGCACATCGTCGCGCCGGAGGGGTCGCTGGTGAACGCCCGGCCGCCATCCGCCGTGGTCGCCGGCAACGTCGAGACGTCGCAGCGCATCGCCGACACCGTGCTGGGGGCGCTCGCCCAGGTGGCGGATCTGCCCGCGTACGGGCAGGGCACGATGAACAACCTCGTCATCGGCGGCGACGGCTGGACCTACTACGAGACCGTGGCCGGCGGGCAGGGCGCATCCAGCCGGGGGGCGGGTCCGTCCGGCGTCCATGTCGGCATGACGAACACGCTGAACACGCCAATCGAGGCGCTCGAGTTGGAGTACCCGATGCGGGTGGAGCGGTACGAGCTCGCCGCCGGGTCGGGTGGCGCGGGACAGCACCCGGGTGGCGAGGGCGTAGTGCGGGCCATCCGGGTCCTCGAGGAAGCGGCTCTGTCCCTGCTCACGGACCGGCGCCGGCACCAGCCGGCCGGAGCGCGCGGCGGCGGACCTGGTGCGTCCGGCCAGAACCTGCTCAATGGCCGGCCGTTGCCGGCGAAGATCAGCCAGCATCTGGACGCCGGCGACGTCGTCACCGTCAGCACACCCGGCGGGGGCGGCTGGGGCGCGCCGGACGGTCCGGTCGGAGGTGGCTGGACTTCGCCGGAGCCTTCGGGAGGGAGTGGCGGGGGCACGCCGGATGGTCCGGACGGCAAGTGATCGGCTGGCGGTAATCGGTGGCTCGGGCACTCCAATTCTTGTGCAGGTCACTAGCCTTCTCGACGTGACCGCGGCATCCCCCATCGGGCGCAGCTTCGGCGAAGAAGGCGCGCTGCTGACCTACGGTTCCTACCTTCGGCTGGAGCAGCTTCTCGGCCAGCAGGTGGTCCAGTCCGACCCGCCGGCCCACGACGAACTGCTGTTCATCACGATCCACCAGGTCTACGAGCTCTGGTTCAAGCAGCTGTTGCACGAGCTCGAGGCCACCAGGGACGCGATGCTCGAAGGTCGGCTCTGGTGGGCCAGCCACCTGCTCAGCCGGGTCCGGGTCATCGAGCGGGTCCTGATCGAGCAGGTGGGAGTGCTCGAGACCATGACCCCACAGGACTTCCTGCAGTTCCGGTCGGGGCTTGCCCCAGCCAGCGGATTCCAGTCGGTGCAGTTTCGCGAGCTGGAGTTCCTCTCCGGGGCCAAGGACCGCGGCTTCCTCGACCGGTTCCGCGGTCTGACCGAGGAGGAACGGTCCAGGCTGGAGCGCCGCCTGGACGAGCCCTCGGTGTGGGACGCGTTCGTCGCGGTTCTGGTCAGGCACGAGTTGCTGGCCGGGGATGATGCCCAGACGCTGCAGTCGCTGCTCGTTGTCGCCAGGGACCGGGAACACTACGGCGACATCTGGGTCCTGGCCGAGGCCCTGCTCGACCACGATGAGAGTGCGGCATTGTGGCGGTCCCGGCACGTGATGATGGTCGAACGGCAGATCGGCACGAAGTCCGGCACCGGCGGTTCGAGCGGCGGCCCATACCTGCGTAGACGGCTTCCGCTGCGGTACTACCCACTGCTTTGGGAGCTGCGAGATCTGCTGTGAGGTGGGGATAAATAGACCCATCGGGCTTACCGTCGACAGTAGGCCGCACCGTACGGACCGGGAGTGATCATGCTGGACGTGCAGGAGGGAGCCAAGTCCGAACTCCTCGACCGAGCGGGCCGCAGCAAGGTGCCGGGTGCCGAGGAACTCGGCATGACCGCTGCTGAGCTCGGTGCGTTCCTGTCGGCCTACTACCGCCATGTGGCTCCGGACGATCTTCTTGGCCGGACTCCGGAGGATTTGCTTGGCGCGGCCACCTCTGAGTTCCGCCTGGCGGCTAACCGGCCGCAAGGCACGGCGAACGTCCGGGTATTCACCCCCACCGTCCAGCGCGACGGCTGGTCCGCCGGTGACCACACCGTCGTAGAGGTCGTCACCGACGACATGCCGTTCCTGGTCGACTCGGTGACTATGCTGCTCTCGCAGCAGAACCGGGCCATCCACGTCGTGATCCATCCGCAGTTGATGGTGCGGCGGGACATTGGCGGAGCGCTTGAAGAGGTCATCGACACCGCAGACCCGCTGCGCCTGCCGGACGGCGCGATCATCGAGTCGTGGATGCACATCGAGATCGATCGCGAGCATGATCCCGACGCGACCGCCCTGACCAACGACCTGCTGCGGGTTCTGCACGATGTCCGGGAGGTTGTCGAGGACCATAGCAAGCTTCGCGGCGCGGCGCTGCGCTTGGCCGCGGAGCTGGACGCACTCCCATCGGACATCGCGCTCGACGACCCGCATGAGGTTGCCGATCTGCTGCGATGGCTCACCGACGAGCACTTCACGTTTCTCGGCTTCCGGGAGTACGCCCTCGACGTCGAGAACGGCGAGGAGGTGCTTCGTCCGGTGCCGGGAACCGGTCTGGGCATCCTGCGAGCGGACTCCGGGGTCTCGACATCGTTCAGCGAGCTGTCTCCCGAGGCCAGGGCCAGGGCGAAGGATCGGGTTGTGCTCAGCCTGACCAAGGCCAACTCGCGGGCTACCGTGCACAAACCCAGCTACCTCGACTACATCGGAGTGCGGCGCTTCGACGAGTCGGGCGAGGTGGTCGGCGAACGGCGCTTCCTGGGATTGTTCAGCACGTTGGCCTACCAGGAAATCGTGAAGACCATCCCGGTCCTGCGCCGGAAGGTCGAAGCCGTCCTGAACCGCAGCGGGTTTCCGCCGGCGAGCTACGGTTTCAAGGCGCTGCGTCAGGTGCTCGAGACCTACCCGCGCGACGAGTTGTTCCAGATCTCGGTTGACGAGCTGTTGCCGATCGCGTTGAGCGTGCTGCGTCTGCAGGAGCGGCGTCGGCTCCGGCTGTTCCTTCGCCGGGATGACTACGGACGGTTCATCTCCGCGCTGGTCTACCTGCCACGGGACCGCTACACGACCGACCTGCGGTTGAAGATGCAGGCGATCCTCATGGAGGAGCTGCACGGGGTCAGCGCGGACTATGCGGCGAGCCTGTCCGAGTCGGTCCTGGTACGAGTGCACTTCATCGTCCGGCTCGCCCCGCAGGCGCCGGCCGATTACGACGCCGAGCGGATCGAGGCTCGGCTCGCTGCGGCTACCAGGTCGTGGCGGGACGACTTCGCCGACGCGATGCTGAACCAATGCGGTGAGGCATTGTCCGCCGAACTCGGCAGCAAGTACGCCGACGCATTTCCCGAGTCGTACAAGGAGACGTTCCCGGCTTCGATCGCCGTAGCGGACCTGCGCAGACTCGAAGACCTGCCGGAGTACGACGGCTTTGGCGTCGGCCTCTACGCTCCGCCCGATGCCAAGTCCGGCGAGCGACGGTTCAAGATCTATCGGACCGGCTCTCCGCTGTCGCTGTCCGAAGTGCTGCCGGTCTTGCAGCGGATGGGCGTCGAGGTCGTCGACGAGCGACCGTACGACATCGAGCGGACCGGATCGCCCGCGTACATCTACGACTTCGGACTCCGGTACGACCCATCCGGCCCGGCCTCGCCCGATGAGGTACGGGAGCAGTTCCAGGAGGCGTTCAGCGCGGCGTGGCGTGGTGACGCCGAGGTTGACGGATTCAACTCGCTTGTCCTGCTCGCGGGCCTGCACTGGCGCGAAGCGATGATCTTGCGGGCCTATGCGAAGTACCTGCGCCAGGCCGGCGTCAGCCTGTCTCAGGACTACATCGAGCAGTGCCTGACCGTGAACCTGTCGATAGCCCGGCTGCTGGTGAGACTGTTCATTGCCCGGCTGAAGCCCCGGGCCGACTCCCGCAGGCCTAGCGGCGACGGCCGGGCGGAGCTGGTGGCCGCGATCGTCGAGGAGATCGAGGGTGCGCTGGATCAGGTCGCCAGCCTTGACCAGGACCGGATCCTGCGCTCGTATCTCTCGTTGATCACAGCGACACTGCGGACCAACTACTTTCAGCGCACCGCTGACGGAAAGCCCAAGCCATACGTCTCGTTCAAGATCGACTCGCAGTCGGTGCCCGATCTGCCGCGGCCGCGGCCGCGGTTCGAGATCTGGGTGTACTCGCCGCGGGTCGAGGGAGTCCATCTGCGGTTCGGCCCGGTGGCCCGTGGTGGGCTGCGCTGGTCCGACCGCCGGGAGGACTTCCGTACCGAGGTTCTCGGACTGGTCAAGGCGCAGATGGTCAAGAATGCGGTGATCGTGCCGGTCGGCGCCAAGGGCGGGTTCGTGGTCAAGCGACCGCCCGTCGATGCTACTGACCGCGAGGCGGTACTGGCCGAGGGAGTGGCCTGCTACACGACGTTCATTCGCGGCATGCTCGACATCACGGACAACCTTGTCAACGGCCAGGTTGTAGTGCCGGAGAAGGTCGTGCGGCACGACGGTGACGACACCTACCTGGTGGTCGCGGCCGACAAGGGCACGGCGACGTTCTCCGACATTGCGAATGGGATCGCCGCGGAGTACCAGTTCTGGCTCGGTGACGCATTCGCGTCCGGCGGCTCGGACGGCTACGACCACAAGGCGATGGGAATCACGGCCCGCGGCGCCTGGAAGTCGGTCGAACGCCACTTCCGGGAGATGGGGCTCAATCCGCAGACCGATGACTTCACCGTGGTCGGCATCGGTGACATGTCCGGCGACGTTTTCGGTAACGGAATGCTGCTCAGCCCACACATCCAGCTGGTGGCCGCGTTCGACCACCGGCACATCTTCCTCGACCCGAATCCGGATGCCGCTGGGTCGTTCGCCGAACGGCGACGGCTGTTCGAGCTGCCCCGGTCGTCGTGGGCCGACTACGACGCCGAGCTGATCTCGCCCGGCGGCGGGGTGTTCTCTCGCAGCGCTAAGTCGATCACTCTGACTCGCGAGGTGCGGGAGCGGCTTGGCATCAAGGACGAGATCAGCAGGATGACGCCGAGCGAGCTGATGCGAGCCATCCTCTTGGCACCGGTCGACTTGCTCTGGAACGGCGGGATCGGCACCTACGTCAAGGCCAGCTCCGAGTCGAACGCCGACGTTGGCGACAAGGCGAACGACCCGATTCGAGTCAACGGCGCCGATTTGCGGGCCAGGGCGG
>DATAFN010000022.1:0-8225 GCA_036257435.1 Actinomycetes bacterium | reverse complement strand
GCAGGCCGGACGGATCCTCGCCCAGCAGCTTGCGGATGCCGCAGCCGGGGTCGTGGCCAGGGATTCCGATCAGCCGCCGCGGTGGCATGAGGTGCCGGAGATCGAGGTGTTCGCCGTGGGCGAACAAGTAGCGGTGACTGGCAACGACCTTGTGCTCGAGTTGGCCGGGCTGTCGGCGACGCGCGCCGCGGGGGCAGGCGAGGGGGTCGGCCGGGTTCCGGATGGTGTCACGGGGGCAGGCGACGCTAGGGGCAAGGGGGCGGGCCCGTTGGCGGCGGACACCGTGATCTGGACGCGGTCCGGCCGGCGGCCGCTTTCCGCAGTGATCGACGAGCTCATCGCGACCCTGCGCGAGCTCCGGCTCGGCCTGTAGCAACTGCTGAACTCGCGTGGACGATGATCATCTAACTCCGGCCGACACCCCTCCAAGACGGGGGCCCAGCTGTGACTTTGGCTGCTCCTGGCGCCGGCGCTCCCGTGGCGCGGGCTGTCCCGCGCCAGGAGCTTCCGTGGCGTTGGCTGCCCGAGCACCGTTATGGAGGTGCGCGCCTGAGGAGGACGGTTCGGTCAGGAGAGCCGCTCGATGATCATCGCCATCCCCTGACCACCGCCGACGCACATGGTTTCGAGGCCGATCGTCTTGTCGTGGAACTGCAGGGAGTTGATCAGTGTCGTGGTGATCCGGGCGCCGGTCATGCCGAACGGGTGCCCGATCGCGATCGCGCCGCCGTTGACGTTCAAGCGATCCATGTCGATCTCGAGATCGTCCGCCGACGGCAGTACCTGGGCCGCGAACGCCTCGTTGATCTCTACCAGGTCGATGTCGTCGATCGTCATGCCGGCGCGGGCCAAGGCCTGCCGGGATGCGTCCACCGGGCCGAGGCCCATGATCTCGGGGGACAGCGCGGATACCCCGGTCGAGATGACTCGCGCCAGCGGCGTGATGCCGAGCTCCGCGGCGAGCACGTCCGACATCACCACGACCGCGGCCGCGCCGTCATTGAGCGGGCAGCAGTTGCCGGCGGTGACCGTACCGTTCGGCCGGAACGCCGGCTTCAGCCCGGTTACCCCCTCCAGCGTGGTGCCGGCCCGGATCCCGTCGTCGCGTGCCATGACTGTGCCGTCGGGCAGCGGATACGGCGTGATCTCGCGCTCCCAGAACCCGTTGGCCAGCGCCTTCTCGGCCAGGTTCTGCGAGCGCACGCCGAACGCGTCCTGCCGCTCCCGGGAGATCCCGCGCGAGGTGGCCAGGTTCTCGGCGGTCTGTCCCATGGCCAGGTAGATGTCCGGCACCTCGCCGTCTTCGCGCGGATCGTGCCAGGTCTCGTTCGAGGCCGCCATCGCGGCGCTGCGTTCCTGGGCGGCAGCGAACACGGGATTGTAGAAGCGGTCCGACCCCTCGCCGGCGCCGGTGAAGGCGGGATACCGGGACACGCACTCGACGCCCGCCGAAACGAACGCCGACCCCTCGCCTACCTTGATCGCGTGATATGCCATCCGGGTCGTCTGCAGTGACGAGGCGCAGAACCGGTTCACGGTCGAGGCCGGGAGCCGGTCGTACCCCAGCTGGACGGCGATCCGGCGAGCCATGTTCAGGCCCTGCTCGCCCTCCGGCTCGGCGCAGCCGACGTACAGGTCGTCGAGACCGGTCGGATCGAGCTGCGGCACCTTGCTCAGGACGGTCCCGATGATGAACGCGGCGAGATCATCCGGCCGTACCTCCTTGAGGGATCCCTTGACCGCGCGCCCGATCGGAGTGCGTGCGGTGGCGACGATGACTGCCTCGGGCATTGCCGGCTCCCTAGAAGCTACTGCGGGGTAACTCCAACGCTAATCCGGCGCGCCGCGCCCGGCTACCCCAGATGCGCAGCGCTACCCCGGCCGCCGGGTCGGGATCGGGTCGCGCCGGCGCAGCAACGCCCACCGGCCACGCGGTCCGCGCTCGCGGCCGGCGACCGATGCCCCGGCCACCTCGGTACCGGCGGACTCCACTGCCTCCACCGCGGCCAGCCCGACCGGGAACACGCCCTCGCCTCGCCGGTAGTCCGGCTCGGTTTCATCCTCCGGCCAGTAGCCAAGCGCTGCGCACACCGAGGGAAGCAGCACCATCGCCGCGCTGGCGTATCCGGTTGCCGACGGGTGAAAGCGGTCTGGGCCGAACATCTCTCGCGGTCGAGCCGCGAACTCCGGTCCCAGGATGTCGCCGAACGAGACGGTACGACCGCCGGCTTCCACCACTCCGATGGTTTGGGCCGCGGCCAGCCGGCGGGATGAGCGCCTGGCGAGGTACCGCAGCGGTTGCGCGATCGGCTCCACCGTGCCCAGATCGGGGCAGGTTGCCACGACCACCTCGCAATGCGCCGCGCGAAGGCGGGCCACCGCGCCGACCAGCCGGCGCACCGATACGGACGGCCTGACCCGGTGCGTTACGTCGTTGGCGCCGATGAGCAGCACGGCAACCGCTGGCGCCGGGACCGCGGCCAGCGCGCGGTCGATCTGATCGGCCAGGTCGGCGGTCTGCGCACCGGTGAACGCGACCGAGGTCACCCGGACCGGTCGGGACGCGATGTTGGCCAGCCCGGAGGCGATCAGGGCCCCGGGCGTCTCGGTCGGATCGGTAACGCCAAGCCCCGCTGCCGTGGAGTCGCCGAGCATCAGCAGCTCGATCGGTTCGGTCCCGTCCTGGGCACTTCGGGATGGATAGACGCCCTGGCTGTCCGGGACCGCCGGCCACCGCCTACCCACGGTGCGCCGGGCCAGCTTCGCTTGCGCGATCAGCAAGCCGGTCGCAGCCGACAGCAGCACGCCAAGCCCACCGCCGCAGTACGCGGCCGTCACTGCGACTCGGCGGGAAAGGCGAGCTCGGCTCACGGATGGACTCCCTGTCTGCGCAGGAATGCGCGGATCTCCTCCCGAGCCTTGTAGCGGATTTCCGGCCCGTGCGTAAAGGCCGCGATCGAGTAGTCCAGCTCGCCCAGTCGGTGAGCGGTGGCCTTGGTCAGCGCGAAGTCGGTGCACAGCACCTTGGGCGACCAGCGCATGTGGCGAATGTTGAAGATCGAGTCTCCGGTGATCAGAACACCGGATCCGCGGTGCAGCAGCGCCACGTGCCCAGGGGTGTGTCCGGGAGTGTGGACGATCTCGATCCCACCGGCGATGTCGAGCACCTGACCGTCGACAAGCTCGCTGCCCACCTCGGCCGCGGCGAACTTACCGCTACCGATCCGGTTGAACAGCCGGCCGGCGGTGAGCGTGGTGTCCCGGGCCGGCGCCCGGCCCGATCGGACATAACTTGCATCGCGCTCGTGCGCAACGACCGTGGCGGCCGTCTGGGCGGCCAGCTTCGCCAGCCCGCCGGCGTGATCGGGGTGGGCGTGGGTGAGCAGTATCCGGGTGACGTCGGACGGGTTGTGCCCCAGCCAGCGCAGCGCCGCGGCTACCCGCTTGGGTGCGCTGCGCATCCCCGCGTCGACCAGCGTGAGCTGACCATCCGCGTCCCGGAACAGGAAGGAGTTGATCAGGTCGGCCGGTGCGGTCGGGATCCGGTACACGTCGGGCGCGAGCTCGACGACTGGCTTACGGGACACGAAGGGCGACCTCCTCGTCAGGGTCCGAGGTACCGCCGATGGCTTGCCGTCCTGGTACGGAGCCGGGGCGAGTCGGTCAACCGAGCGTAGCCGAGGCTACGCTTACGCTCCGTGCACTACTACGAGTCATTGGTCGATCTCGTCGGCAATACGCCGCTGGTCAAGCTCAACCGAGTGACCCAGGGACTGCGGCCGCTGGTCCTGGTCAAGGTCGAGTACTTCAACCCCGGCGGATCGGTCAAGGACCGGATCGCGGTACGCATGATCGAAGACGCCGAGCGGTCCGGCGCGCTGCGGCCCGGCGGCACGATCGTGGAGCCCACGTCGGGCAACACCGGTGTGGGCCTGGCCATCGTGGCGCAGCAGCGCGGCTATCGCTGCGTGTTCGTGGTGCCCGACAAGGTGTCCGCCGACAAGATCAACGTGCTCAAGGCGTACGGCGCCGAGGTGGTCGTGTGCCCGACCGCGGTTCCACCGGAGCACCCCGAGTCGTACTACAACGTCTCGGACCGGTTGGTTGCCGAGATCGACGGTGCCTGGAAGCCGGACCAATACTCCAACCCCGCTAACCCGCGCTCGCATTACGAGACCACCGGCCCGGAGCTATGGACCCAGACCGAGGGGCGGATCACCCACTTCGTTGCCGGGGTGGGTACCGGCGGCACGATCAGCGGCACCGGCCGCTACCTCAAGGAGGTCTCCGGCGGCCGGGTGCAGGTGATCGGTGCCGACCCGGAGGGCTCGGTGTACTCGGGCGGGACGGGCCGGCCCTACCTGGTCGAGGGCGTCGGCGAGGACTTCTGGCCGATCGCCTACGACCGGGACGTCTGCGACGAGATCGTTGCGGTGTCCGACAAGGACTCGTTCCAGATGACCCGCCGGCTGGCCAGGGAAGAGGGTCTGCTGGTCGGTGGCTCGTGCGGGATGGCTGTGGCGGCCGGGATGCGGGTAGCCGAGCGGTTGGGGCCGGAGGACGTGATCGTGATCCTGCTGCCGGATGGCGGACGCGGCTACCTGTCCAAGATATTCAGCGACGAGTGGATGGCTGACTTCGGCTTCCTCGCTACCTCGGAGCCGAACACGGTCAAGGAGGTCCTGTCCGGCAAGGACGCCAAGCTGCCGCAGTTCGTCCACGTCCACCCGAACGAGACGATCCGCGAGGCGATCGACATCCTGGCCGAGTACGCGGTCTCGCAGATGCCGGTGGTCAAGCAGGAGCCCCCGCTGATGGCGGCCGAGGTCGTCGGCTCGGTGGTGGAGCGCGACCTGCTCGATGCGCTGTTCACCGGCCGGGCACATCTGGCGGACCGGATCGAGAGCCACATGTCGGCGCCGCTGCCGATGATCGGCTCGGGCGAGCCGGTCAGCGCGGCAATCGCGGCACTGGAGAAGGCGGATGCGGCGGTTGTCCTGGACGATGGCAAGCCCGCGGGGGTCGTGACCCGGCAGGACGTACTCGGCTTCCTCGCCACCGGGTAGCGCCGCCCGGCCGGAGTGCGGAGATAATGCGACGTGCAGCAAAGCGGCTACGAGCAGCGACCCTGGCACCGGCAGTACGGTCCGGGCGTTCCGGTGGCCGTGCAGGTGCCGCCGGTCCCGGTGACCGCGCTGCTCGACGAGGCCGCCGACGACTTCCCGCGCGCTCCGGCGCTGGGCTACTACGGACGCAGCACGAACTACCGGCGGTTGCGGCAGCAAGTTGACCTGCTGGCCGGATCGCTGCGGGAACTCGGCGTTACCAGGGGCGATCGGGTGGCGATGGTGCTGCCGAACTGCCCGGAGTTCGTGTTGACGTTCTACGCCGCGCTGCGGTTGGGTGCGATCGCGGTGCCGTTGAACCCCGCGTTCAGCGCCTCCGAGCTGCGCTACCGGCTCGCCGACTGTGAGGCCGAGCTGATCGTGGTGGCCGAGTCCGGCTACGAACAGGTCGCCGGCGCGCGCACCGGCACCCCGCTCCGGGACGTGGTGGTCGCCGAGCTCACCGAGTTCCTGCCGCGCCGGGTGCGGACCCGCATGGCGGTGCCGTCAAGTCGTGGGCGCGCGCTGCGCCGGGAGCTGTCCGGCCGGCTGCCGGCCGGCGCCCAGGTGCGGTATTTCGACGAGCTGCTGGCCGGCTCGTCCGGACCGGCGAAGCAGCAGCCGATCCGACCTGATCACGACATCGCCGCGCTGTTCTACACCGCCGGCGCCGCGGCTCGCCCACGCGGGGCGATGCTCACTCACACGAATCTCGTGGCGGCCGCGTACCAGAGCGCGGTCTGGGACCCGGAGCTGGAGCGCGGCGAGGAAGCCACACTCGCGGTGCTGCCGCTGCACCATCCGCACGCGTTGGTGCTCGGCGTGATCGGCGCCGCGCTCGCGGCCAGCACGGTGGTCCTGGTGCCCACCGGGGCTGTCGACGACGCGCTTGCGGCAGCCAAGGAGTGGGGCCCGGCCACTCTGGCCGGCAGCCCGGAACTCTTCGGTGAGCTGGCCGCCTGGCCGCACCTGCGCAAGCGGACCATGCGCTCGCTGCGCTGTTGCGTCTCCGGCCTGGTCGACCTGCCCGCCGAGCTGGCCGAGCGGTTCCAGGAGCGAGTAGGCACGCCCGTGGTCAACTCCTACGGCCTCGCCGAATGCGCCGGGCTCGCGCTGGTCAACCCGCTGGGCGGCTACGGGCGCCCGGCCACCGCCGGGTTGCCGCTGCCGAGTACCGATGTGGTCATCGTGGACGAGCAGGAGCCGACCCGGATCCTGCCGATGGGCTCGGCCGGGGAGCTGCTGATTCGCGGCCCGCAGGTGTTCGCCGGCTACTGGAACAGCGACCAGGACACCGGCGCGACGCTGCGCAACGGCTGGCTGCGGACCGGCGATATCGCGGTGATGAACCTGGACGGCTTCGTCACCATCGTCGACCGCAAGGATGACCTGATCATCACCAACGGCCTTGGTGTGTTCCCGTCCGAGATCGAGCACGTGCTGCTCGAGCACCCGGCGATCGCCGACTGCGCCGTGATCGGGTTGCCCGATCCGCGGCACGGGCAGCGGATCGCGGCGGTCGTGGTCGGCCGGCCCGGTGCCGCCGTGTTGCACGACCAGCTCCGCGAGTTCTGCGGGGAGAAGTTGCCGGCCCAGCTGGTGCCGCAGCTAATCGCCGTACGCGGCGATATCCCGCGCAACCACAATGGCGCAATCCTCCGCCGCGCGGTGCGCGAGCAGATGAGCGAGTCGGTCGGTCCGGGATACTCGGACCCGGCGCGCCGATCTACTGTCCCAGCAGGCTCGGGCGGGTAGCGACGCCCGCGCCCGGATCCACGATCGGAAGAAGGCTGCGATGACGATGCAGACCAAGATCCTTCTCGACGAGTCCGAGATCCCCACTCGGTGGTACAACGTCATCCCCGACCTGCCTTCGCCACCACCGCCGCCGTTGCACCCGGCGACACTCGCCCCGGTCGGGCCGGACGATCTGGCGCCGCTGTTCGCGATGGCGCTGATCGCCCAGGAGGTGAGTCCCGAGTCGTACCTCGACATCCCGGAACCGGTGCTCGACGTGTACCGGATCTGGCGGCCGACGCCGCTGATCCGAGCCCATCGGCTCGAGCGAGCACTGGGCACCCCGGCGCGGATTTACTACAAGTACGAAGGGGTCAGCCCCGCCGGCTCGCACAAGCCCAACACGGCGGTCCCGCAGGCCTTCTACAACGCCGAGCAGGGGGTCCGGCGGCTGACCACGGAGACCGGTGCCGGCCAGTGGGGGAGCGCGCTCGCCTTCGCCTGCGCGCAGTTCGGGCTCGACCTCGAGGTCTGGATGGTGCGCGCCAGCTACGACCAGAAGCCGTACCGGCGCTCGCTGATGGAGACTTGGGGAGCGCAGGTGCATGCCAGCCCGTCCAACCTGACCGAGGCCGGACGGAAGATCCTCGCCGACGACCCGGACTCGCCGGGCAGCCTCGGGATCGCGATCAGCGAGGCGGTCGAGCAGGCCGGCGCGCGCGAGGACACCAGGTATGCGCTGGGCAGCGTGCTCAACCACGTGCTCATGCATCAGACCGTGATCGGCCAGGAGGCGCTGGCACAGCTCGGCAAGATCGGCGAGCAGCCCGACCTGATCGTCGGTTGCACTGGCGGCGGCTCCAACTTCGCCGGGCTTGCGTTTCCGTTCCTGCGCGAGAAGCTAGCGGGCCGGATGGCACCCACGATCCGCGCCGTCGAGCCGACCGCGGCGCCGTCATTCACCCGTGGGATCTACACCTATGACTACGGCGACACCGCCGGGTTCACCCCGCTGCTGAAGATGCACACGCTCGGGCACGAGTTCATCCCGGACCCGATCCACGCCGGCGGGCTGCGGTATCACGGCATGTCGCCGCTGCTGTCGCACATCTACGAGCTGGGCCTGATCGAAGCGGTGGCGAAGACGCAGCGCGAGTGCTTCGCCGCGGGCGTGCAGTTCGCCCGTACCGAGGGGATCGTGCCGGCGCCCGAGCCGACCCATGCCCTGGCCGCGTGCATCGAGGAGGCGTTGCTCTGCAAGGAGACCGGCGAGCCGAAGGTGATCCTCACCGCGCTGTGCGGGCACGGTCACCTCGATCTCGCGGCCTATGGGGCATACCTGTCCGGCTCGCTCGAGGACCACGAGCTGCCCGAGCAGGAGAT
>DATAFN010000008.1:0-5205 GCA_036257435.1 Actinomycetes bacterium | reverse complement strand
CAGCGGGCCGATCCACTGGCCGACCTGGATGATGACGTAGAGCTCCAGCAACGGCACGATCAGGAACAGCGCCGCCAGGACCAGCCGGAATCGCATCACACCCTCCCCTGCCGAGCGCTCCGGCCAGTGGCCAGCCGGCGCAGCGCGCCGAACCGGTACCGAGCGCCCCACACCGTCACCCGCCACAGCGCCTCGGTGACGATCGAGCCGCTCATCTTGCTGGCGCCGTTCTCTCGCTCGACGAACGTGATCGGCACCTCGACGACCCGGAACCCGGAACGTAGCGCGCGCCACGCGAGGTCGACCTGGAAGCAGTAGCCCTGCGAGGCCACATCGGCGAGCCCGATCGACTCCAGGACCGGTCGCCGGAACGCCCGGTAGCCCCCGGTGGCGTCCTGTAGCGGGATGCCCAGTGCCAGCCGCGAGTACGTGTTGCCACCGCGCGAGAGGATCTTGCGATGGGCCGGCCAGTTGACCACCTGGCCACCCGGCACCCAACGAGAGCCGAGCACGAGATCGGCGGACCGCAGCGCCGTCAGCAGCCTGGGCAGCTGCTCGGGCTGATGCGAACCGTCCGCGTCCATCTCGATCAAGACCTGGTAGCCGCGCTCCAGCCCCCAGCCGAATCCGGCGATGTAGGCCGCCCCGAGACCCTCCCTGGCGGGGCGATGTAGCACGTGCACGGACTCGTCCGCAGCCGCCAGCTTGTCCGCGGTCTCCCCGGTGCCGTCCGGACTCGAGTCGTCCGCGATGAGCACGTCGGCGGTCGGCACCGCGGTCCGAACCCGGCTCACGATCGGCTCCACGTTCTCCGACTCGTTGTAGGTGGGGATGATCACCAAAACCTTGCCGAGATCGGCGAACGCGTTCTCGTCAACGGTCACGGGTGGCCTTTCCGGTTCTGAGCCGACGTCGGGGATCCACCGTATCCCGCGAATTCGCCGAACTGCCGGAGCCGGCCGAGTCGCCTGCCGAGCCCACGGCCGGATCGTCCGACCGGGTCCGCTGCGATCGGGTCCGATCCGACCACACGGCGAAGCCAACCGCTACCAATCCGGCCAGCGCCAGCAGCCACTCCGGAACCGCGCCGATCCGGGTAGCCAGAGTCTGCTCGGTCCGCGGCGTTACCGGCTGGACCAGCAGGTCGGGCACGAACTCGGCCGACCGCTGCACGATCGTGCCGTCGGCGGCGATCACCGCGCTGATCCCACTGGTGGCCGCGATCAACACCGGCCGGCCATGCTCGACCGCGCGCAGCCGGGACATTGCGAGCTGCTGCTCGGTCTGCCCGGTGTGCCCGTACGTCGCGTTGTTCGTCTGCACGACCAGCACCTGACCGCCGCCGCGGATCGCGTCTCTGACCAGCCCGTCGTAGGCGACCTCGAAACAGATCACATCCCCGATCCGGGCCGGGCCGACGTCGAGCACCCCCGGCCGGTCGCCTCCGGTGAAGTCGCGGCGGACCCGGTCGAACCGGGTGATGTAGCGCTCGAGCACGTCGCGGAACGGCACATACTCGCCGAACGGCACCGGGTGCCGCTTGAGGTAGCGCGCGCCCGGGCCGGCCACCGGGTCCCAGACGATCCCGACGTTGTACAGCTCATCCGGATCCGGTGCGCTGATCACCGCGCCGACCAGGGTGGGCACACCGACTCGGCGAACCGCGTCGTCGATGAGGGTACGGGCCGCCGGGTCCCGGTACGGATCGATGTCGGAGGCGTTCTCGGGCCAGATCACCAGATCGGGTTGTGGCAGCTCGCCGGTGGCTACCCGCCGAGCCAGCTCGTCGGTGAGCGCGATGTGGTTGCGCAGCACCGCCTCCCGCTGGCCGAGAAAGTCCAGGCCGAGTCGGGGGACGTTGCCCTGGACCAGCGCCACCGTGACCGTCCGCTCGCCCGCGGTCGGAGTTGGCACCAGTGCCGTCGCCCCGATTGCGGCCACGATCGCGACCGCCGCGATCGCGCCGCCGAGCATCCGGCGCCGACCGGCCAGGCCGGCCACGACCAGGTACGCCAGGCTCGCCCCGATCGCCGCGGTCACGAACGTGACCAGCGGTGTACCGCCGAGCGCGGCGTACGGGGTGAGCGGCGTGCCAACCTGACCGAACGCCAGCCGTCCCCACGGCATCCCGCCCCACGGAATGCGCGCCCGCAGCAGCTCGACGCCCACCCAGAGCGCAGCATGCACGAGTGGCCAGCCAGGCAACCTGACAGTGACCGCGAGCGCCGCGCCGAGCAGGGCCATGAACGCGGCCTCGAGCAGGCTGAGCAGGATCCAGGCGTCCGGGCCGATCACCGTCATCCAGCGCATCAGCAGCGCGAAGAACGCCAACCCGTACACCAGGCCGATCAGCGCGCCCGCCCGGCCCGAGACCCCCCGGGTCAGTAGGCTCAGCGCGGCCACCGCCAGGAGCGCCAGCGGCCACCAGCCGTATGGCGGGAACGAGATCGCCAGCACCAACCCCGCCATCGCCGCCAGCACGAGGCGCACCGGCAGGCCGGCCGCCGCAAGCCGGGCCGGTAGATCGGCCGCGGCCGCGCGGCCGGATGGGTCGAGACCCGCCGCCGCGTCGGCGGCCGGATCGCGCCTGGTGATCGCCATCGGCACCGTTTCCCCGCTTCTTGCCTGTGCGGTAACGGTACGACAGAAGAGACCCGGAACCGCCCTTCGGACCAGGCGCCGGTCCCGCTGGCTGCGGGAGCAGCGACTGTTGTCTACTGGGCGGCCGGGCCTCCTCCGTGTCCAAACCCCCGAGTCACTCGACCGCCGCCGCCGCGCGTGAGAACCCACCCTGGAGCTGGCACCGGGCGATGGATGGGATCGCCCTGACCCAGGCACGCTCACGTCGCGAGCGAGGCGACCGCGGACCGGTCGTAATCCGGTTGGACTTCCACGATCGAACGTATCGGCGCTCACGCATGCGCTGTCAATCGGCCATTCGGACCCGCCCGCTACTCGGGCCGCGCGGGGACCACTACGGTCCCGGTCGCTGTCGTGACCACCAGTGGCGGATCAAGCACGGTCGCGGCCGACGGCGACACCTCCGGAGTGCCCCGGCAGACGACCCTGGCCTCGAGCGCTACTCCGCGGGAGCGCCGGCCGACTCTCGTCAGCGTTGCCGTCACCTCCACCACGTCGCCGCCGTGCACCGGGCCGACGAAGTGGATCTGGTCGTACGAGGCGAGCAAGGCCTCGTCGTTGTCGGTCCGGATGGACAGCTCGGTTGCGACATCGCCGAACAGCGAGAGCACGTAGGCACCGTCGACGAGGTTGCCGCCGTAGTGCGCGTGCGAGTATGGCACGTAGCGGCGATGGGTGACGGACATCCCGAGCCGTGGATCGGTCTCGCTCATGCGCGATCCCCGCGCAAGCATGGGCGAGGCGAGCGGTTCGGTGCGGTGCTCATGCGCTCTTCCTCTCGGTGGCCAGCGCGTACACCAGGTAGCTGGCGACCTCGCCCGGGGTGGTGCCCTTCCCGAAGATGCGGTCCACGCCGAGGTCCGCGGCAGCCGCCTCGTCGAAGCGCGGCCCGCCGACCACCAGCAGCGGCCGCCGGCCGGCCGGGTAGGACTCCCGGAACGCCGCACTCATCTCCTTCGTGTTGTGCAAGTGCGCGTCCCGCTGCGTGACGACCTGGGAGACCAGCACCGCATCGGCGCGCTCTCGCCGCGAATGCTCGACCAGATCCGGCACCGTCACCTGGGCGCCGAGGTTGACCACCGTTATCTCCCGGTAGTACTCCAGGCCCTTCTCGCCGGCATAGCCCTTGATGTTGAGGATCGCGTCGATGCCAACGGTGTGCGCGTCGGTGCCGATGCACGCGCCGACGACCACGAGCTTGCGGCGCAGCCGGCGCTTGATCTCGGCATTTGCGTCCTTCGGACTCAGTAACGGGTAGGCCCGCTCGACCAGCTGGACCTTCGAGACGTCGACCAGGTGGTGCACCCGGCCGTACACCACGAAGAACGTGAACTCGGGGCCCATCGCTTTGGCGTGCACGACCATGGCCGGATCCATGCCCATCTTCTGGGCCAGTTGCACCGCGGCACCCTCGGCCCGCTTGTCGTGCGGAATCGGCAGGGTAAACGACAGCTGGACCATGCCGTCGCCGGTGGCGTCGCCATACGGCCGGATGATGGTTCGGCCCGCCGCCGGCTCCGTGCTCGTGCCGGTGCTCGTGCCGGCGCTCATGATCCCTCCTCGAGCAGCTCGCCGGCCGGGTTGTAGTAGCCGTCCGCCCGGGCGAACACCCCGTCGAAGCCCTTGCCGGCGTCGGCCGGCCGGCGCATCAGACCGAACGTGCCGTCCGCAATCGCTTCGAGCAGCGTGTCGTCGACGATCCGAGCCAGCAGGTCGACCGCCTCGGCCAGCACCTGCCGAGCGCGGCGGGCGATGAAGCCGTCCGGTGCCGGCTGGAAGTCCTCGTGCAGGTTGCCCGCCGCGTTGATGACGTACCTGGCGTTCTGCACGGCAAGGTCCCGGTCGGACAGCCACGGCGTGACCACCGCCTCGGTCATCATCCCGAGCAGCAGGATGCCCTGCCCGGTCAGCGCGCCGGCCAGGTTGAAGAAACCGTCGAGCAGGTAGCCGCGGAACACGTCACCGGTCATGTGCCGGGTCGGCGGCATCCACTTCAACGGCGCGTCCGGGAACAGCTCACGGGCCAGCAACGCGTGCGCGAGCTCGAGCCGGAACGACTCCGGCACCTCGGGATTGATCTCGAAGGCGTGGCCAAGGCCGAGCTGCCAGTCGGCGAGCCCGGCCTCCTTGGCGAAGTACTCGTTCAGCAGCTGGGACACCGTCACCGTGTGCGCCGAGTCCACCGCGTCCGCGGTGGTGAGGTAGTTGTCCTCGCCGGTGTTGATGATGATGCCGGCACGCGCGTGCACCTGCCGGGAGAACCGCTGGTCGATGAACGTGCGCTGGGGGTTGATGTCGCGGAACAGGATCCCGTACATCGAGTCGTTGAGCATCATGTCCAGCCGTTCCAGCCCGGCCAGGCTGGCGATCTCCGGCATGCAGAGGCCGGACGCGTAGTTGGTCAGCCGGACGTAGCGGCCGAGCTCCCGGGACACGTCGTCGAGCGCGGCCCGCATGAGCCGGAAGTTCTCCTGGGTCGCGTACGTGCCCGCGTACCCCTCGCGGGTCGCGCCCTCCGGCACGTAGTCGAGCAGCGACTGGCCGGTCGAGCGGATCACCGCGATG
>DATAFN010000326.1:0-5159 GCA_036257435.1 Actinomycetes bacterium | reverse complement strand
CCGCTCGATCAGACCGGAGTAGGCGACCGGAACCGTGCCGGGTGCCAGCGCGGGCGCACTCGGCACCCCGACGATGGCAACTACCAGCGCCGCCACCAGCACGAATGGTGCCAGGGCGAGGGCCAGTCCGAACCACAGTGCGCGCCGCATTGTCAGTCCGTCCCGTCCCCTCTGATTGCGATATGGCCCTTTCTACGCCGGAACGCTTGCCCCCTCAAGACGCGAGTGATACACACCGTAACCAGACCACCGAGCTCTTCGAATACTCAGAGTGACCATCCCCACGTCTCCCGGGCTTGTCACGCATGTCATCATGGGGAGGCATGTACCCGGATGATCTACAGAGGTGCTCCAATGGCCGGGATTTTCATCCAAGACCGTAATCAAGAGATCGACACAATCATCGGCGGGATCGCGCCGAACTTCGGCCCGTTCGCCGATCTCGGCCGGGAAGGCCGCATCGTCGTCGAGGTCATCATGGCCGCGGCGATCCTCGTGTGCCTGGGCATCGCCGCCTGGGGAGCGGCGAAGCAGCGGATCGGCTCGACCGCGGTGCACGACTCGTTCTCCGCCGAGTCGGGCAAGGGCATGATCCTCGCCGGTTTGGCCGGCGTATTCATCGTCGGATCACTCGGCACGATCTTCACGATCGTGTACGGCATGGCGATCTAGTCCACGACCAGATCGAACGCCCCGGCCATGCCTACCCGCAGCGACTGGCCACGAACCAGGACTTGGCTACCCGCCGCCGATCAGCCGGCCCCGAGCCGGTCGTTTCGGCGCGCCTACCTTCCGGCCGCCGTGATCTTCGGGTTGCTCCTGCTCGGCGGGCTCTACTTGAGCGTGCTGCGGCCCGGGCCCGACAACCCGAGCAGCGCCGACCCGGGGACTGCGGCGCCCAGCGATGCCGCGACCGAACCGGGCGGCAGTAATGCGCGCGCTGACGACGGGTCCGCAGGCAGCACCGGCCGTCGGATCTCGGCCGGAGTACCGGTCGGCTATCCGCACAGCAAGGCCGGCGCGGAAGCGGCCGCGGCCAACTACCTGTCCGCGTACGGGTCCGAGGCAATGTTCAGCCCAACCGCACGGGCCGAGATCGTCAAGGCCATCGTGGCCCGGGCCGATCAGAAGGAACTGACCCTAGCCCTCGAAGCGAGCTTCGGGTTGGCCGGACAGGCGTACGGGCTGGACTCGGCCGGCCTGCCGGCCAAGGGTCTTGACCTGGTAGCCCGGACCGTGCCGGTCGGGGTCACCGTCCAGTCGTACAGCTCGACCCAGGCGGTCGTGGACGTGTGGGCGGTCAGCATCATCGGGCTGGCCGGCGAGAGCTCTACCCGGCCGATCAGCGAGGCCTGGAACACCGCCACGGTGACCCTGCGCTGGGCGGACGGCGACTGGAAATGGGCGTCGATGACCCAGCGCGACGGGCCGACCCCGGTCAGTGGGCTTCAGCCGCCGTCCTCGGCCGGCCAGCTCGCCGAGGCGCTGCTGCGGTTCCAGGAGCTGCGCCATGGCCGTTGATCCCTGCGACATCCTGATCGGGCCGGCGAAGGAGGCCTGCCAGAGCGCCAGCGACATCGCGTCTGGTGTCGGCTCCGCGGCCACGTTCGCCACCGACCCGCTCGGCTCGATCGCCGACGGCACCGCGGACGCGGCCGCGTGGATCATCAGCAAGCTGTCCAGCGGGGTGAACTCCACCACCCAGGTCGACTTCACCAACACGGGCTTCCTGCGGCAGTACGCGATCGTGTTCGGGGCCTGCACGTTCCTGACCGTGATCCTGTGGCTGCTTGCCGTGATCAAGCGAGTAGTGCGCGGCGAGTCGCTGTCCCGCTCGTTCGGCGAGGCGATCGGCTTCCTCTGGCTCGCAGTCCTGGCCAGCGCGTTCACTCCGCTGATTCTGGCACTGCTGGTGTCGCTCACCGACACCATGACCTACGCGATCGCGGCCAACACCCAGGAGGACACCGAACGGTTCCTGGCCGGCCTCTCAGCGGCGCTGAGCCCGGGCGAGAGCTCACTAGGCGGCGGGCCGATTCTGCTGATCATCGTGTCCATCCTGGCCATCATCGCGTCCGCGATCATCTGGCTGGAGCTGCTGGTCAGAGCCGCGATGCTCTACGTGGGGGCGATCCTCGGCTGTGCGGTGTACGCGGGCCTAGTGGACCGCTCGCTGTGGCGGCACGTCCGCCGGTGGGCGGGCATCATGATCGCCATCACCCTGTCCAAACCGGTACTGGTGATCGTCCTGGGGTTGGCCGCGGCAATCCTCGGGCAGCCCGGCGGCGGTGACTCGTTCGCCGCCGTGCTCACCGGGCTCGCGATCCTGTTCCTGGCGATTTTCGCCAGTGTCGTGATCTACCGGTTCATTCCGTCGTTCGGCGACGACATGGCGGCGCTGTACCACAGTCGCAAGACCGCCGCCGCGGCCGGCCCGGCGGCGGCACTCAACAGCCCGACGTCCTACATCAGGCATGGCATCGCCACTCACGCCAACCGGGGCCAGCCCAGCGCCGGGCTGACTCCGCGCGGTGCCGCCGCACTACCGGGCGCGGCCGCCGGGCTGGCTGCGGGAGTGGCCTCATACGGCGCCAGCCGGGCGATGCGCGCCGCATTCGGCGGTGGCTCCGGAGCCGGCAGCGCCGGCGGCGCAGCAGCAGGCGGAGCAGCAGCCAATAGCGCAACCGCAGCACAGGGCCAGGCCAGCCGCAGCCAGGCCGCGCACGGTCGCCGCGGCACCGCGGCGGCCACCGCCGCAGCTGCCCAGGCCGGTAACCCGCCCGCCGCCCGACGTACTGTCGGGGCGGCAGCCTCGACGGCCACCGCACCGCCGCCACACACCGGGCCACCGGCTCGGCACGCCCGCCCGCTCCCTGGGGATGAGCAATGACCACCGAACCGCTGGCCCGGCGCCGGCAGTACCTGCTGGGCAAGGCCCGCCCGAACGCGATCGTCGGCCGCACCCGGGAGAACGGCGAGCTCTTGCTCCTGCTGATCGGCGGTGCACTCGGCCTGCTGAGCGGTCTCGTGCTGCCCTGGAAGTGGGCCCAGGTGCTCTGCCTGGTCGGTTTCCCCGCACTCGCCTTCGCGATCGTGTACGTGCCGTATCGCAAGCGCACGTTCTACAAGTGGTTCGAGATCAACCGGTCATACCGGCGGCTGCTACGCGGTGGTCAGGCCCGCTGGCGCTCCGGCGTGATGGAAGCGGGCGTCCAGCTGGACGGCACCGAGGTCGAGGTCGGTCCGCCGCCCGGGGTCGGCCGGGTCCGCTGGCTGGCCATCCCGTTCGGCCTCGGCGAACTGGCGGTATTGCTGCATCTGGACCGGCGCACGGTGACTGCGACGATCGAGATCGAGGGTCCGGGCGTGGGGCTGCGGGACGCCGAGGACCAGGAGGCATTGGTTGCCCGGTTCGGCAACCTGCTCCAGCACGTGGCCAACGGCGACGGCTTCGTCAAACGGATCCAGATGCTGGCCAGGACGGTGCCCTCGGACCCGTACGCGCACGCCAGGGACGTCGCCCGCCGCGGTGATCCGAATGCGTCCGAGATGCTGACCCAGTCCTACGACTCACTGCAGCGGATGGTGTCCACGACCAGCGAGATGCACCGTGCCTACCTGACCGCGTGTGTGCCCTATTCACGGGACCTGGCCGCCGAGGCGCACTCGCTCGGCGGCGGCGACCAGGGGGTTGCCGCCGTGATGTCACGCGAGATCGGCGACATCGTCGCCCGCCTGCTCGACGCCGACATCCGAGTCCGCCGGCCGTTGGGCATGAACCGGCTGGCCTCGCTCATCCACTCGATGTACGACCCGGAGCACCCGATCGACCGGACCGACACGATGACCCGCCGGACCGCGTGGCCGGCCGAGTTGGACGCGCGCCACCAGAACTACCTGCAGTCCAAGACCCGGGAGTCGGAGACTACCGAGCCCTGGTGCCATGCCAGCGCCTGGATCAAGGAGTGGCCGGTTACCCCGGTCGGGGTCAACTTCTTGGCGCCGCTGCTCGTGCACACCCCGGACGTGATCCGCACGGTCGCCGTGACGATGGAGCTCGTCCCGACCGACGTTGCTATCGACCGGATGCTGTCGGAGAAGACCAACGTCGAGGCCGAGGAGTCGCGGGCGGCCAAGCTCGGCCGGGTGGCCGACCCGCGGGACAGCGCGCACACCAGCCGGGTCGACCAGCGCGGCGACGATCTGGCCGCGGGCGCCGCCGGAGTCAACCTGGTGGGCTATGTCACGGTGTCCGCGCGCGATCCGGATCGGCTGGCCAGGGACAAGCGCACGATCCGGGCCTCGGCCGGCAAGAGCTACCTCAAGCTGGAATGGTGCGACCGCGAGCACCACCGTGCGTTCGTGAACACACTGCCGTTCGCCACCGGAATCCGGCACTAGCCATGCGTTCCCTCACCGAAACATTCACCGACCTGGTGTTCGGCCGGGTGGAGACGGTGCGGCCGCCGGTCCGGACCTCGACCGCGCAGGCCCAAGCCGTCTATCTGCCGTCGGCCGCGCCCGGGCTCGGCGACTCGGGCGTGATCATCGGGCGGGAGGTGTACAGCGGCAAGGGCTACGTCTACGACCCGTTCCAGCTGTACGGGCAGACCCTCCCGGCACCGCATTGGCTGGTGCTCGGCGAGTCCGGCAACGGTAAGTCCGCACTGCAGAAGACGTACGTGCTGCGCCAGCTGCGGTTCAAGGACCGGCAGATCGTGGTGCTCGACGCGCAGGGCGAGGACGGCGTCGGCGAGTGGGCGCTGATCGCCGAGGCGCTCGGGGTGACACCGGTGCGGCTGGAGCCGGGCGGCGGCCGGAACGCGACCAAGCTCAACCCGCTCGACCCGGCCATCACCCAGGTCGGCCAGCTCGCCCTGCTGCGCACGATCGTCGAGGTCGCGATGGGCAAGCCGCTGGCCGAGCGGCCCGGCTACGCGCTCAAGGTGGCGCACGCAACCGTGCTGACCCAGAACCAGATCGGTGGCCAGCCGCTGATCCGCGACATCGTCGAGGCGTTGCGCGCTCCGTCGGAGGACGCCGCACTGGCCATGAACGTGTCGGTGGACGACGTCCTGTCCTGGGGCCTGGACGTCGCGCTGGTGCTGGACCGGCTGGTCGACGGCGACCTGGCAGGGATGTTCGACGCGCCGACCACG
>DATAFN010000313.1:0-8985 GCA_036257435.1 Actinomycetes bacterium | reverse complement strand
CATGATCGCTTTTCTTGGGTTGGGACGCATGGGCGCGCTGATGGCTCGCCGGCTGGTCGACGCCGGCTTCGAGGTGACCGCGTGGAACCGCACGCCGGGCGAACCGGTGTCCGGCGCGCGGATGACCGACTCCGCCCGGTCCGCGGTGGCTGGCGCGGACGTGGTCGTGACGATGCTGGCCGATGGGACCGCGGTGTCCGACCTGCTGTTCGGTGCGCCCGATGTCGCGGCCGCACTGCCGGACGGCTCGTTACTGGTAGAGATGTCCACGATCGGACCGGATTCGGTCGCGGAGATCCGGTCCCGGCTGTCGGCCGTGGTCGCCATGGTGGACGCGCCGGTGCGCGGCAGCCTTCCGCAGGCCGAGGCCGGCAAGCTGGACATCTACGCCGGCGGCTCGGAGCAGGACGTCGCGCGCAGCCGGCCGGTGCTGGACGTGCTCGGCTCGGTACGGCAGGTGGGTCCGCTCGGTGCGGGCGCGGCGCTCAAGCTGGCCGTGATGAGCGTGACCGTGCCGATGCACGTGTTGCTCGCCGAGACGCTGGCGTACGCCGCCGATCTCGGGCTGGACCGGGAGACCGTCCTGGATGCGCTGGACGCAACCGCGATCGCGCCGCTGCTACAGCGGGCCCGCCCAGCCCTGGATGCGGACCAGCCGACCCAGTTCGCGCTGTCGCTGGCCGCGAAGGATCTGGCGCTCTCCACCGGATCGGCGCAGGGTTCGGAGGTGCTGAGCCTGGCGGCGCGAGCGCGGGCCCGGCTGGCCGACGTTGAGAACGCGGGTCTGGGTGACCTGGACGTAACCGCCATCCTCGGTCGTATCCCGGCCGGCACCGGCAGCTCGCGTCCGGCACGGGTAGCGAAGATCAACCCGGCCTCGGTGCCACCGCCGATCGGGCACTACTCGCACGCGGTCCGGGTCGGTGACCTGCTGTTCGTGGCCGGCCAGCTGGCGGTGGACAAGGACGGCAACCTGGTCGGCGAGGGCGACATCGAGGCCCAGGCCGAGCACATCTTCGACTGCCTGGACCGGATCCTGGCCGATCAGGGCGCGTCCCTGGCGGACCTGGTCAGCATCCGGCACTTCCTCACCGACCTGAACGTGATCGACGCCTACCGTTCGGTGGTTCGCCGCCGGGTCCCGGCTCCGCCACCGGCCAGCACGCTGGTCGAGGTATCGCGGCTGGCCAGACCCGGGCTGCTGGTCGAGGTAGACGTGATCGCCGCGGTCGGCAACCGGAACGACCGGTAGCCGGCCCCGCCTGATCAGGGGTTCCCGGTCCCGGATTCCGGGACCGGGAACCTGATCACGAAATCGGCAGCCGCGCGGTGACGACCGCGCCGCCGAGCGGAGCGCCGGTTCCCGCCTCGACCGTGCCGCCGTGCGCAGCGATGACCGCGCGCACGATCGACAGACCGAGCCCGGCGCCGGTGCTACCCGGTGTCCGGGCCCGATCGGCGCGGACGAACCGGTCGAAGGCGGAGTCCCGTACTTCGATCGGGAATCCGGGCCCATCGTCGGCGAACTGCATCGTGACCGCCTCGCGGTCTCGTCCGATCCGGATCTGAATCGAGCGAGCACCGGCCGTGGCGCTGTTGTGGGCCAGGTTGCCCAGCACCTGGCGCAGCCGATCCGGATCGGCGGCCACCACCGCGGGTGCCCCGACTACTTCGATATCCAGGTTGAGCGGTGGCCCAAGCCGCTTCGCCTCGTCGGTGGCCAGTTCGAGCAGGCCTACCGGCTCTCGGTCCAGGACCAGCATCCCGGCCCGCTCCCTGGCCAGCAGCAGCAGGTCCTCGGCCAGCCGGGTGAGCCGGTCGGTCTCGGCCAGGGCCGCGCGCAGCGATCGCTCGACCTCGGCCTTGTCGTGCAGCGCCGCGACCGCGAGCTCGAGCTCCCCGCGCAGCACCGCGATCGGGCTGCGCAGCTCGTGGCTGGCATCGTCGACGAACGCTCGCTCCCGCGCAAAGGTAAACGCCAGCCTGGCCAGCATGCCGTCCAAGGTGCGAGCCAGCCGCGCGATCTCGTCATCGCCTGCTACCGGGGACAGCTTCCGGCCGGACTCCAGTGACGAGATCTCCGCGGCTTCCCTGGTGAGCGCGTCGACCGGTCGTAGTGCCGCGCGTACCACCAGCCAGCCCGCCACGGCGAGCAAGCCGAGCAACACCGGGCCGGCTACCAGCAGCAGGGTCAGCAGCCGCTGCCTGGCCTGCGTCAGCGGCTCCTCCGACACCCCTACCGTGAGCACTTGATCGGAGCCCAGTCGCCGAGACAGCAGCCGGACGCTCTGGAACCCGCCGGCTCCGGTGGGCACCGACCGGCCCATCGTGGTCCGGTGCCGGACGGCCCGAACCTCGTCGGTGCTGAGTAGCCGCCAGTCCCCGAGCACCGCGGAGCTGGTCAGCAGCCGGCCGTCACCGGTGTAGAGCTGCGCGAGCGGGTCTCTGGCCACCACGTCGGCGTCGCCGGCGGCGAGCGCGGCGGCGAGATCGGTGCTGCGCCCGGTCAGGTCCGCGTCCAGCGTTCCGCTCAGCTGGCGGTCCATCGCTACGTACAGCAACACCAGGCACAGCGCGAGCGCGGTGGCACCGCCGAGCACGAAGATCGCGGTTACCCGGGCGCTCAGCGAGTGGGGCAGTAATCCCCGCCGTCCGCCAGGCATCGGGATCCAGCCGGTAGCCGACACCGCGCACGGTCCGGATGGTACGTCGCCGGAACGGCCGGTCGACCTTGTCGCGCAGGTAGCGGACGTAGACATCCACCACGTTGGACGTGCCGCTGTACGCGAAGTCCCAGACGTGATCGATGAGGTACGTGCGGCTGAGCACCTCGCCAGGCCGGCGCATCAGCTCCTGGAGCAGCGCGAACTCCTTCGGCGACAGCGGGATGTCCACGGCGCCGCGGCGGACCCGGTGCCCGACCGGATCGAGCTCGAGATCGTCGACCTGCAACAGCACCGGTCGCTGCAGCGGCTCGCGCCGGATCAGTGCGCGGATCCGGGCGAACAGCTCGGCCAGCGCGAACGGTTTAGTGAGGTAGTCGTCCGCGCCGGCATCCAGGCCGCGCACCCGGTCGGACACCGCGTCCCGCGCGGTGAGGAGCAATACCGGTGCCCACCGGCCGGCGGCGCGCATCCGGCGGCACACCTCGAACCCGTCCGGTGGCGGCAGCATCGCATCCAGCACGACCGCGTCGTAGTCGTTCTCCAGCACGCTCCACAACGCGTCCTCGCCGGTCTCGGCCAGGTCCACCGCGTAGCCCTCCCGCCGCAGGCCACGGACCAGGACCTGCACCATGCCCGGGTCGTCCTCGACGACGAGCAGCCGCATACCGGCCAGGGTAAGCATCAGTTCAGCCGGACCCGCGGGTCGAGCATCGCGTAGAGCGCGTCCACCACGATGTTGGCAACGATGATGAACAGCGCGGCGAGCAATACGATCCCGATGATCACTGGCAGATCCTGGGTGGTCACCGACTGGACCGCGAGCTGGCCCAACCCGGGCAACCCGAACACGTTCTCGGTCACGATCGCGCCGCCGAGCAGCGCCCCGATGTCGATGCCGAGCTGGGTCACCACCGGGGTGAGCGCACTACGTAGCCCGTGGCGGTAGACGACGCGGCGCTCGCTGAGCCCTTTGGCCCGCGCGGTGCGGATGTAGTCCTGGCTGAACACCTCGAGCAGTGAGGTGCGGGTCAGCCGGGTGTAGGTGGCGGCCGAGACGATCGCCACCGTCAGCCACGGCAGGATCAGGTGCTGAGCCCAGCCGGCCGGATCCTGGGTGAACGGTACGTATCCACCACCGGGAAACCAGTCGAACCCGGCCAAGTGCAGCCGGAAGAAGAACACGTACAGGAGCATGAGGCCGAGCAGGAACGTGGGGGTGGACAGCCCGGTCAGCACGAACACGGTGGCGGCCCGATCGGTGGCGCTGCGCGGCCGCCGGGCGGATACCACGCCCACCCCGATCCCGATCACCAGCCAGATCACGACGGCTCCCAGCGCCAGCGAGATGGTGACCGGCAGCCGGCCGAAGAGCAGGCTGCGCACCGGCTCGGAGTTGTAGTAGGAGTAGCCGAGGTCGCCGTGCAGGAGGCCGCCGAGGAAATGGCGGTACTGGTCGACGACCGGCTGGTCGAGTCCGAGCCGGTGCCGGACCAGGGCCAGCGTGTCCGGTGACGCGAGCCGGCCGGCCACCAGCCTGGCCGGGTCGTGCGGAGCGACGAAGAACAGCACGAACACGCTCACGCTGACCAGCCACAGCACAAGCGCGCCGAACAGGAATCGGCGGATGAGGAAGCGGAGCATGCCGAATCACCGGGTTCCGGCTAGATGCGTGGTGCTCGGATGCAGGGCGTCCCGGACCGAGTCGCCGAACAGGTTGAAGGCCAGCGTGGTCAGCAGCAGCGCCAGCCCGGGGAACAACACGAACCACCAGGCCACCTGGTAGTACTGCAGCGAGTCGGACAACATGTTGCCCCAACTCGGAGTCGGCGGTAGCACGCCGAGGCCGAGGAACGACAGCGTCGCCTCGAACACGATCGCGATCGGGATCAGCAGCGTGGTGTACACGATGACCGGCGCGACCAGGTTCGGCAGCACCTCGATGAGCATGATGCGCCGGTTGCCGGCGCCGAGCGCACGCGCCGCCTCGATGTACTCCCGCTCCTTGATGGACAGCGCCAGGCCGCGAACGATGCGGCCGACCGCGGCCCAGGAGAAGAATGCGATCACCAGAATGGCCAGCGGGACACTCGGTCCGACCACCGATACCAGCGCGATCGCGAACAGCAGTAGCGGGAACGAGAGCACGAGATCCATGAACCGGGCGAGCGTGCTGTCGACAGCGCCACCCAGGTAGCCGGCGGCCAGCCCGATGACCAGCCCGGCGGCCACCGCCAGGATGGTCGACAGCACGCCCACCAGCAGCGAGATCCGGGCCCCGTACACCACCCGGATGAAGACGTCCCGCCCGAGGTTGTCGGTGCCGAACCAGAACTCACGACTCGGCCCGACCGGCAGACCGGCGCTGGTCAGGCCGGTCTGCCGGAACTGCTCGTCGGGTTGATGCCCGGTGACCTGGGCAATCAGCGGTGCGGCCAGTGCGATCGCGACCAGCAGCAGGATCACCGTACCGGCGAGCAGCGCCATCCGATCTTTGCGCAGCCGGGACCAGGCCAGCGCCAGCTGCCCGCGTCCGGCGATGGGGGTGGGAAGGCCGGCCGATTCAGCGGCTGGCGTGTCGGCCACGGCCCCGAGCTGCGCGGTCACTGCAGCCAGACCTGAGTCAGGTCGTAGTTCTGCGAGAACGGGAAGAAGATCGTGTTCTGCACCCGGCTGGAATGGTAGATCGCGGTCTTCTGGGTCTGGAACGGGATGAACGCCGCGTCCTTCATGATCTGCATGTCGGCCTGGTGCCACAGCGGTGCGGCCTTGTCCGCGGTCGCCTCTGAAAGGGCCCGGTCGATCAGCGAGTTCACTTCCGAACTGTTGTAGTCGCCGTAGTCCACCGAGTTCGGTCCGTAGGTGCGGCCGTCGAACAGCGGCTCGACGATTGCCCGGCCGTTGTTGCCGTACCAGTCGGGCACCCAGCCCGGTGCGGCGATGTCCCACAGCCCCTGGCGCGCGCCACTCGGGTTGGTCAGGTACTTGCCGTAGAAGTCGGCCGGGGTCTGCGGGATCAGCTTGACGGTCACACCGCACTTCTTCAGGTCCGCCTGGACCGACTGAGTGACCGCGGGATGGTTGCCGGCGTTGCGGTAGACGTAGTTCAGCTTCAGCCCGTTCGGGTAGCCGGCCTGGGCCAGCATCTGCTTGCACTTGGCCGGATCACCGCGGTGGTCCGGGGTCGGGTACAGGTTGAACGGTTGGTAGCCGACGTTGCCCGGTGGGATCACCTGGTCGAGCGGAGTGTTCAGATCCGGCCCGCCGTAGATCTGGCCGATCGCCACTTTGTCGATCGCGTACTCCAGGGCCTGGCGCACCTGGAGCTTCTTCAGCGCGCCGGAGTTGTTCGGGCTCTGGAAGTTGAAGATCAGGAACGGGTTGGTGCTCAGAGCCGGGAAGATGCCCAGCCGCGAATCGTTGCTGGCCCGCAGCGCCGGGATGTTGGCGGTCGGCACGACCGTGTCCCATTCCATGTCCGCGGTGCCGGCCTGGATCTGCTGCTGGACCGTGCCGGGATCGGTCTGGCCCTGCACGATCTGGATCTGGTCCACGTACTGGTGCCTGATCGGGTCCGCGGTCTGCTCCCACGCCGAGTTGCGGTCCAGGTCGATTTCCTTGTTCGCGCTGTACTTGGTGATCTCGTACGGGCCGTCGGAGAGCGTGTGCTGCCGGAACGTGGCGTCGTCCGGGACGTAGCGCAGGTACTCCACCGGCGCGGCCGAGGCGAACGGCAGCGCGAGGATGTTGAGGAAGTCGCTGGCCGGCTTCATCAGCTTGAACACGATCGTCGTGTCGTTGGGCGCGGTCACCCCGCTGATCTGGTGGCTGTCGATGTAGTCCGCCATCGCCTTCGCGTTTCCGGGGACCTTGGCGAACCCGTCGCAGAACTGCTGCATCCCGACGATCGTGTTCGTGTAGTAGCCGGGAGCGCCGACCGGACTTACCGGGTTGCAAAGCCGCTGCAGCCCGCGGACGAAGTCGCCGGCGGTGACCGCCCGAGCCGGCTGGGTGTTCCACCGCACTCCGGAGCGCAAGTGGATGGTGTACGTCTTGCCGTCCGCGCTGATCCCACCGTTGGCGGTGGTCGGGATCACGGTCGCGACATCGGCGACCGGATTGATCGCCTTGCTCACGTCGGCGGTCGCCGGGTAGCTGAACAGCTGCCGGGTGAAGGCGCGTTCGAGCGTGTAGCTGGTGGTGTAGTACGCGCTGACGGTGTCGAGGTGGTCGACATCGCTGGCGCCGAGCAGCTTCAGCGTGCCGCCTTGCTTGGGGGTGCTGGCCGCGCCGGTCGAGCTTCCGTTGGACGAGTTGCCGCATCCGGCGAGTACCAGCGCCAATACCGTGGCAACGGACGCGCCAACTGCGCGCCCTCGCCTTCCGTACATGTGGTCCTCCTTTGGCAGGGCCATCTGTCGGGCCTTGGGCGCATACTGCGGTGATCCGGATGAGAGAACCGTGAGAGCGCTAGCCTCAGACCGCACGGTGCGGCTAGGGGGTGGATCCGTGGATGCCGGTGGGCGGTGGTGCGGGACGATCAGCGGTGGCGGGGAATGATCAGGCGCGAGGCGATCCGGGAGTACGCCGCCGGCGCGCTGTGGGTGTTGCCGTTACTGTCCGCCGTGGCCGCGCTGATCGCCGGCTCGCTCCTGTCGCTGGTCGAGATCGCGCCGGACTCCCCGCTGGAGCCGCTGCTGTTCCAGGGCACCGCCGACGACGCCCGGGCGCTGCTGACTGCGATCGCCGGCACCGTGATCACGGTCATCGCGCTGGTGCTCGGCCTGACCGTGGTCGCGCTGCAGCTGTCGTCGACCCAGTTCTCCCCGCGCCTGCTGCGCAACTTCCTGCGGGATCGGCCGAACCAGATCGTGCTCAGCTTGTTCGTGGCGACGTTCACCTACTCGGCGGCCGGCCTCTACACCGTCGGGGTGTCCGCCGGCGAGCGAACCACGGACTACCCGCGGCTCGCGGTCTCCGGAGCGATCCTGCTGCTGTTCGCCAGCCTGGCCACGGTCGTGCTGTTCGCCGACCACCTGGCGCATTCCATCCAGATCGACGCGATCACCAGAACGGTCGAGCGCCGGGCGCTAGCGGTGGTCAGGACCGCACCGGGCAACGTGGAGGAGGACATCCCGGCGCCACCGAGCTGGGCGGTGCCGATCCCGGCAAGTCGCTCCGGTTATCTGCGGACCGTGTATCCCGACCAACTCCTCCCGCTGGCGGTCGAGCACCGCGTCACGGTCTGCCTACGATGGCGAGTCGGCGAGCACGTCGTGGCCGGGACCACGCTGGCCTGGGTCTGGCGGCCGTCAGCGACCGATCCGGCGCCCGATCCCGAACCGTTCCGGCACGGGCTCGGGGCCGCCGTCGGGATCGGGTTCGAGCGGACGTTCGAGCAGGACGCCGCCCTCGGCATCCGCCAGCTCGTCGACCTGTCGTGCAAGGCGCTGTCCCCGGCGATCAACGATCCGTACTCGGCCGTTCAGGCGATCGACCACCTGACCGTGATCTTCTGCGCGCTGGCAGTGCGCCCACTCGGTGCGAACGTGGCCAGGGATCCAGCGGGTGGCGGTGTCGTGATCGTGCCGGGTCGCCGGTTCGGCGACTACCTCTCGGTCATGTGCGGGTTGATCCGGCGTTACGGCTCGCGGGAACCAACCGTCCTGATGGCGCTGATGCGGCTGCTGGCCGGCTGTGCCGAGGTCGTGCGGCCCGATCGGGCCCGGTGGATCGCGATCGAGCAGGAGGCGGATCTCATCCTGCAGGACGCGATCCGGGCGATCGCTCAACCGCATGATGTGGAGGAGGTGCGAGCCGCGGTGGCGGCGCTACACGAATCGGTGCGCGTCCGCTCGGCAGCGGCGGAGCTCGGCTAGACCGGAATCCGGCCGCCGGCCTTGATCGTGCGCATGGTCAGCTGAGAGGAGGTGCGGGCCACTCCCGGCAACGACACCAGCTTGTCCATGTACAGCTTCTCGTAGGTGGCCAGGTCGGCGACCGCGACCCAGAGCAGGTAGTCCGGATCGCCGAACATGCGCCGGCATTCGGTGACCTCGTCGAGTTCGGCCACCCGCGCCTCGAACTCGGCCATGTCGGACGCCCGGTTGCCGACCGTCATCGTGACGTGGACCAGGACTTGGAAGCCGCGATTGACGGCGACCGGATCGACCACCGCGCGGTAACCGGTGATGATTCCGGTCTCCTCGAGCGCCCGGACCCGGCGCAGGCACGGCGAGGGGCTGAGCCCGACCCGGTCGGCCAGCTCCGTGTTGGCCAGCCGACCGTCGCCCTGGAGCTGCCACAGAATTGCGCGATCGAT
>DATAFN010000277.1:0-4883 GCA_036257435.1 Actinomycetes bacterium | reverse complement strand
CCGATCCAGCCCAGCAGGCCGGCGGCCTGCCGGTGCGACGGTGGCGCTCGGCCAGCACGCGCACCTGGCCGGCCAGTCTCGGCAGGCGGCCGACAGATCGCTGCCTGGCCCGGTGGCCGAGCTCTGGCGGCGCTACAAGGTGACCGGAGACGCCGGTCTCCGGGAGCGCCTGATCTTGCACTATTCGCCGCTGGTCAAGTACGTCGCCGGCCGGTTGGGAATGGGGCTTCCGGCCAGCGTGGATCAAGCCGACTTCGTCTCGTACGGGGTCTTTGGTCTCATCGATGCGATCGAGAAATTTGATCCCGACCGGGCGACTAAGTTCGAGCCGTACGCGATCCGCCGGATCCGTGGCGCGATCATTGACGAGCTCAGAGCTCTCGACTGGATACCGCGCTCGGTTCGAGCCAAGGCGCGAGCCATCGAGCGGGCGTACTCCGAGCTCGAGGGACGCCTGTTCCGGCATCCGACCGACGCCGAGGTCGCCAGCCATCTCGGGGTGGAGTTGGACGATCTGCACACGACATTCAGCCAGCTCTCCATGTCGAACGTGTTGGCACTCGACGAACTGCTTACCACGAGCGTCGAGCGCACCGGCGGCGTCAGCCTCGGCGACACGATCGAAGACACCGCCGCCGTGGATCCGGTCGACGCCTTTGAGGCCAGCGAGACCCGGCAGCGGCTCGCGCGGGCGATCGAGAACCTGCCGGAACGCGAGCAGACCGTCGTCACGCTCTACTACTTCGAGGGCCTGACCTTGGCGGAGATTGGCCACGTCCTGGGGGTATCGGAGAGCCGGGTCTGCCAAATCCACACCAAGTCGGTTCTGCAGTTGAGGGCCAAGTTGTCCGACCCCCGAGACTGATGTGACGGATCGCGATGCGAACCCGGTCTGGGGCGAGGGCTGGCCGGCAATCCGGGATCTGTGGGCGCTTGATCCGCGCGTGATCCACCTGAACCACGGATCGTTCGGAGCAGTACCGCTCCCCGTTCAGCTGCGCCAGCAGACTTGGCAAGACCGCATGAATGCCAACCCGATGGGGTTTTTCTCGCGTGAGCTTGCCGACGAGGTGGAACGAGCCCGGCTGATCTGCGCCGAGTTCCTCGGTGCCGAGCCGGCCGGGTTCGCGTTCGTCAACAACTCGACGACTGGCGCCAGTGCGGTGGTCGCGAGCCTTCCGCTCCACGCCGGTGCGCAAGTCCTGGTGACCGATCACGGCTATGGCGCTGTGATCTATGCCGTGACCCGCGCATGTCACGACGCCGGCGCGGAGCTGGTGACCGTGCCGATTCCGCTCGACACCCCGGTCGACGCGATCGAGGCCGCCATCCTCGACCGGGTAACGGAGCGGACGGCGCTAGCCGTGATCGATCACATCAGCTCCCCGACGGCGCGAAGATTTCCGGTCGAGCGCCTCGTTCCGGCACTTCGCGACCGCGCTGTGCCGGTGCTCGTCGACGGCGCCCATGCGCCCGGCATGGTTCCGGTAGATCTGGACGCGCTGGAACCGGACTTCTGGATCGGCAACTTCCACAAGTGGGTGTGCGCACCGCGTGGCAGTGCGGGGCTCTGGGTGGCGCCGCAATGGCGAAGGACCATGCGGTCCTTGGTGGTCTCGTGGCGCGAGTCGGAGGGCTATCCGTTCTCGTTCAGCATGATCGGGACGGTGGATCACAGCCCCTGGCTCACTACCCCGGAGGCGCTGGCCCTCATGAACCGACTCGGCTGGGAGCAGGTTCGGCAGCACAACGTCGCGTTGGTTGGGTACGGGCAACGAATCGTCGCCGAGGCACTGGGTCTCGATCCGGACCGCCTGGTCGTGGAGCCGGCCCTGTCCATGCGACCGCTCACTCTCCCGGCTGGGGTAGCCGAGACCAAACCGGATGCAGATGCGCTCATGCGACGGATCGCGACCGAGCTCCAGGTGGAGACATCGATTTCACCGTGGAACGGCGTCGGGCTGCTTCGCCTGTCGGCACAGCTATACAACTGCCCGGCCGACTACGAGAGGCTCGCCTGCGGGTTGCCACCGCTCCTTGGCATCGGCTGATCTGGTGCTGCTCGCTTCCGAGTCGCAGGTGCCGGGCTCATGGTGGCGGACGACCCGGCCACCACGATCGCTCGGGTGAGGTTTGACAGCCCGCTGACCACGGACAACGCCAGCGCGGCTGGCCACGTGCCTTCCGGCGGTCCCATTCGCTCCCGTGCGCGGGTCCACCAAGGACCCTGGCTTGGCCACGGATCGGGCGCCAGATCGCCGTCGAGCGAGAGCAGACGGATCCGGAGCGGCCGCACCAGCAGCAAGGGATCCAGGTAGGTGTCGCCGCGCCGAAGCCCCCAGTGCAGGCAGCTACCCAGCACGCCGCAGTGGCGGATGCGCTGCAGCCGGCCAACCACCTGCCCGGTACGGACCCCATCACCCGGGTGGACCCCCGGGCGAACCGGTTCGTAGGTGATCCGCAGGCCGGCCATTGCCGCAGGTACATCGGCGGCATGGCCGGACGGAGTTGCGGTCAGCCGGATGACCAGAACACTCCGCCCGGCGATCGGCCCGGCGAACGTCACGACCCCGGAGCCTGCGGCGCGCACGGCCTGACCCGGACGAGCGGCCAGGTCAACGCCGCGGTGCCCGGCTAGCCACGGTTCCGGTGGCGGATCGAAGCGACGCAGCACGGTGATCGGCGGATCCAGCGGCCAGCCAAAGCCGGCCGTTCCTGGCTGCAGCCGTGGTGGGCCGACTGCGCCGGTTCGGCCTCGGGCCGGTGACACGGCAGTGCGGCTCGCGTGACCGGGGGAGTGGTCGACCAGACTCCTCTCGTCGCCGAGCCGTCGATGGGTCCCGCTGGTCGCGCTGCTCGGCGTGAGCGGGCTCACCAGGATTGTGACCACGATGGCGCCGGCCAGGAGCGCGAGTCGTCCGGAAGTCATGCTTCGAGGCTTGCGGCGCCACCGGCCGGCGGCCAGATCGGCGGGCAGATCTGTGGACAACGGGCCGGGTGTGGATGACGAGCGCGGCAGTCGCAGATCGGGGCCGGCGTCTGCTAGGAAAGCGAACATGACGGTGTCCGACTTCTACCTGGCCGGCCAGTACGTGCCCGGCCAGGCCACCCGTACGGTTTCGGTGCATAGCCCGGTCACCGGCGAGCAGCTGACCGAGATCCCGATCGCGACCGCGGATGAGCTGGACCGGGCGGTCAAGGCAGCCCGCGCGGCGTTCGACGACTACCAGCACTGGAGCGTCTACGAGCGCGCGGAGCTCTGCCACCGGGTGGCCGCGCTGATCGAGGAGAACGCCGACGAGCTTGCCAGGCTGACCACGCTCGAGCAGGGTAAGCCGATCGCTGAAGCGCGCGGCGACGTCGAAGACTCGGCCGCGCTGTTCTCGGTCTCGGCCGAGGACGCGAAGCGGCTGTACGGCGAGGTGATCCCGAGCACCGACCGGAACAAGCGGATGTACACGTTCCGCCGCCCGGTTGGCGTCTGGGGCACGATCACGCCGTGGAACTTTCCGCTCATGATCATGTGCGAGTTTCTCGGCCCCGCGCTGGCCACCGGCAACGCGGTCGTCGCCAAGCCACCGGAGAACACCCCGCTGGCCTGCCTCGCGCTCGGCCGGCTGCTGTCCGAGGCAGGCGTCCCGGCCGGCCTCGTCTCGATCATCCCGGGGCCCGGCGAAGTGGGAGAGGCGCTGGTGACCCATCGCGGCGTGGACGCGATCGGGTTCGTCGGCTCGTCCGCGACCGGCGAGCGGATCACGCGATCGGCCGGCCTGAAGCGCTCGATCATGGAGATGTCCGGCAACGGGCCGATCGTGGTCTGCGCCGACGCCGACCTAGACATGGCGGCTGCCGCTGCCACCTACGGCGCCTACTGGAACGCGGGCCAGGTGTGCTGTGCGAGCGAGCGGGTGATCGTCGACGCGGCGATCAGGGACGACTTCGTCGCGACCGCGGTGAAGGCGGCCGAGGTGGTCAGGCTCGGTGATCCGTTTGACCCCGCGACCACCATGGGTCCGCTCAACAACGAGGCGACCGCTGCCAAGATGGATCGCCACCTCGCCGATGCGGCCAGTCGAGGGGCCGGGCTGCTGCTCGGCGGCGGACGGGCGGGCGGCTACCCGACCACTCTGTACTACCAGTACACGCTGCTCGACCGGGTCACCCCCGAAATGCTCGTGGCTCGGGAGGAGAGCTTCGGCCCGGTGCTGCCGATCATCGCCGCCGGGACCGACGACGAGATCCTGCGGATCGCCAACGCGAGCGAGTTGGGGCTGCAGGCGGCCGTGTTCACTTCATCGCTCAAGCGTGCGTTCACTTACGCGGAAGGGCTCCGCGCCGGCTCGGTAGTGATCAATGAGTCGACCGACTACTTCGAGTCGGCGCAGCCATTCGGCGGCGCCGGCGGGACCAGGACCGGCTGGGGCCGGATCGGCGGGCTGGCGCAACTGCAGGACATGACCGACCTACGGACCGCGATCATTAACCTCGGCTGAGCCGGCGCCGAGCCCGAGACTGCGAGCCGGCGGGTCACGGTCGAGTCGCGGTCGGTGCCGTGCGGGTTGTTGCCGCGCGGGGTTGCGGCGGTGGCCGAGCGACCGCGAGTCGCGCGCCCGGCAGAAAGCGGTTCGCAACCACCCGGGCAGGTCACGTAGACTTGTCCCGCGGTCCGGGACCTCCGGGCCGACTACGCATGTCCTGTGCCGTCCCCGATCGCTTCCCTGGCCATCGGAGGACAGTGCTCCTCGGTCCGTCGGACTCCAGCCGGCGGCACGGCGCGATCACAGGACGTCAGGGGCGGTGATCACCGTGATTGCCGCCGGCAACCGAGGCGAGCGTCGGGTCAGGTCCGCAAGATCGGCAAAGACGCGGGAACAAGGAGAGTC
>DATAFN010000265.1:0-8088 GCA_036257435.1 Actinomycetes bacterium | reverse complement strand
CCGGCTGCCGGAGCGGGTCGACGCGGTGATGGAGACCGTCGGCCAGGCGACCTGGCCGCACTCGCTGCGGGCGGTGCGCCCAGGGGGGACCGTCGTGGTCTCCGGGGCGACCACCGGCGACGCTCCGTCCGCCGAGCTGCGCCGGATCTTCTTCCTGCAGTTGCGGGTGATCGGCTCGACGATGGGGACCAAGGACGAGCTGGTCCGGCTGGTCCGGTTCCTGGAGCAGACCGGGGTACGACCGGTCATCGATCAGGTCTTGCCGCTCGAGGATGCCCCGGCCGGCTTCGCCCGGATGGCCGCCGGCGAGAACTACGGCAAGATCGTCTTCACCCTCTAGTCCGGCTCCCTGGCCGGCGCCGAAACCGAAGGGCCGCCGCGTGACGTCCAACCGCTGAATCGCCAACCAGCGGAGGTCGTGATGCCGGACACCCGATCCACTCGGATCATGGGCGCTGCCCTGATCCTGCTCGTTGCCCTGTCCGCGTGGCTGCTCGGCAGCCGCGGGACCACGCCTGTGGCCAGCGCCGCGGAGCCGGCCAGCACCGACCGAGCCCGCGAGGGCGTCCTGGTCAGCGGCACTGGCAAGGTGCTCGGCATGCCCGATACCTTGCGTGCCGACTTCGGCGCGGACGCTCGCGGCGGGACCGTTGATGCGGCGCTTCGCACAGCCAACAGCGCGCTCGGTCGGATCCGGGACGCGCTCGTCGACCGTGGCGTGGCCGAGGCCGACATTCAGACTGCGGGCATCGAGATCTACCCGAGGTATGCCCGCGGCGGTGCCATCATCGGCTACCAGGTCAGCCACCAGCTGACGGTCAAGATCCGCGATCTGGACAAAGCCGGCGCCATTATCGGTGCGGCGGTAGACGCCGGCGGCAATGCGGCCCGGCTGTCCGGCGTGTCATTTGCGATCGAGGACGACGACACGCTGCTTGCAGAGGCTCGCCGGCAAGCGTTCGCCGACGCGAATGCGAAGGCGTCGTTGTACGGCGAACAGGCCGGCCGCCAACTTGGGCCGGTGGTCAGCGTCACCGAGACGGTGCGCACAGCCGATGTGTCTCGCGAGTCGTTCCGGGCAGACGCAGCCGTCGCGGCCATTGCGGTGCCGATCGAGCCGGGCCAGCAACAGCTCGCGGTGACCGTCACGGTCGAGTGGGCGTTTCGCTGACGGTGGCGCCCGGGGCTAGTCGTCGGGGTCGTCGAGGCGGGCGAGCCACGTGGCCAGTCGCTCGACCGGAGTCTCGAACTCCGGGTTGAGGTCGACGAACTCGCGCAGTCGCTGGGCCAGCCAGGTCAGCGTCACCAACTCGTCGCCGCGCCGGTCGTCGAGCTCCTCGATGCCGCGATCGGTGAAGTACATAGGTGCCGCCGAGGTCAGTCCGCGAACGCGGTCTCGACCAGCCCGATCTGCTCCCGCTCGTGCATCTTGGCCGAGCCAACGGCGGGCGAGGACGAGGCCGGCCGGCTGATCGCCCGCAGCGCGCGCCCACCCAGCGCGGCCGGCAGGTTCAGAGCCATGAACGGCCATGGGCCCTGGTTGGCCGGTTCGTCCTGCACCCAGCACAGCTCCGCCTCAGCCGGGTACGCGGCCAGCGCCGCCGTCAGCTCGTCGACCGGTAGCGGGTAGAGCCGCTCCACGCGCACGATCGCGACGTCGGTACGGCCGGACCGCTCCCGGCCGGCGACCAGGTCGTAGTAGACCTTGCCGCTGCACAGCAGTACCCGCCCTACCCCGGCGCCCGGCACCGACGAGTCGCCGATAACCGGCTGGAACGACCCGGTGGTGAGATCCTCGACGCCGGACCGGGCTGCCTTGAGACGCAGCATCGACTTCGGGGTAAAGACCACGAGCGGACGATGGGCCGGTGAGCGCGCCTGCCAGCGCAGTAGATGGAAGTAATTCGCCGGCGTCGAAGGCTGGGCGACGGTCATGTTGTCCTGGGCGCACATGGTGAGAAAGCGCTCGATCCGCGCGGATGAGTGGTCCGGACCCTGGCCCTCGTGCCCGTGCGGCAGGAGCAGCACGACTCCGGATCGCTGGCTCCACTTCTGCTCGCCGGACGAGATGAACTCGTCCACGATCGTCTGGGCGCCGTTGGCGAAGTCGCCGAACTGCGCCTCCCAGAGCACCAGCGCATCGGGCCTGACGACCGCGTAGCCGTACTCGAAGCCCATCCCGGCGAACTCGCTCAGCAGCGAGTCGTACACCCAGAACCTGGCCTGACCGGGGTCCAGGTTGGCCAGTGGGGTCCATTCCTGGGCCGTCGTCCGGTCGATGAGCACCGCGTGCCGTTGCACGAACGTGCCGCGCCGGCTGTCCTGCCCGGACAGCCGGACCGGGGTCCCCTCGAGTAGCAGGGAGCCGAACGCCAGTAGCTCGCCGAACGCCCAGTCGATGCCGCCCTGCGCAGCCATGTCGGCGCGCGTCTCGAGCAGTCTGACGAGCTTCGGATGAACTTTGAAGCCCTCCGGCACGCTGACCCACGCATCCCCGATCCGCTTGACCACCTCGACCGGTACCGCGGTCTGCACCTCGACCCTCGACTGCTCGGGCAAGGTCTCGGTGGTGCCGGCAAGCCGGCCCGGCTCGGACTCGCGGGTCTCCATGAAGACCTTCTCGAGCTGCTCCTGGTAGTCGCGCAGTGCCTGCTCCGCCTCGTCCAGCGAGATGTCGCCGCGGCCGATCAACGACTCGGTGTAGAGCTTGCGTACCGAGCGCTTGGCGTCGATCAGGTCGTACATCATCGGCTGGGTCATCGACGGGTCGTCGCCCTCGTTGTGGCCGCGGCGGCGGTAGCAGATCATGTCGATGACGACGTCCTTGTTGAACGCCTGGCGAAACTCGAACGCGAGCCTGGCCACCCGTACGCACGCCTCCGGGTCGTCGCCGTTGACGTGGAAGATCGGCGCCTGGATCATCCGGGCGACGTCGGTGGCGTACATCGACGAGCGGCTGGCCTCTGGCGACGTGGTGAAGCCGACCTGGTTGTTCACCACGACGTGGATCGTGCCGCCGGTGCGGTAGCCACGCAGCTGCGACAGGTTGAGCGTCTCGGCGACCACGCCCTGCCCGGCGAACGCGGCATCACCGTGCATGAGCACCGGCAGCACGGTGAACCCGCCCGCGCCGCCGCCGCGGTCCAGCTTGTCCTGCTTGGCCCGCACAATGCCCTCGAGCACCGGGTTGACCGCCTCGAGGTGCGACGGATTCGCCGCGCACGAGACCGCCACCGAGCCGCCATCTACGGCGATGTACTCACCGTCGGCGCCGAGGTGGTACTTCACGTCGCCGGAGCCCTGCACGGTGCGCGGGTCCTGGTTGCCCTCGAACTCGCGGAACACGTCGCTGTAGGACTTGCCGACCACGTTGGTCAGCACGTTCAGCCGGCCGCGATGCGGCATCCCGATGCAGACCTCGTCCAACCGGGCGCGGGCCGCGGCGTCCAGCACGGCATCCAGCAGCGGAATCACCGACTCGGCACCCTCTAGCGAGAACCGCTTCTGGCCGACGTACTTGACCTGGAGGAACGTCTCGAACGCCTCCGCCTGGTTGAGCTTGCGGAGGATCCGTAGCTGTTCCTCGCCGGACGGCTTCGCGTGCGGCGTCTCTACCCGGGCCTGGATCCACTTGCGCTGGTCCGGGTCCTGGATGTGCATGTACTCGATGCCGACCGTGCGGCAGTACGAGTCGCGCAGTACGCCGAGGATCTTGCGCAGCGTCATCATCGGCCGGCCACCGAATCCGCCGGTGGCGAACTCGCGCTCGAGGTCCCACAGGGTCAGGCCATGCGAGACCACGTCCAGATCGGGATGCTTGCGCTGCCGGTACTCCAACGGGTCGGTGTCGGCGAGCAGGTGCCCGCGGACCCGGTAGGAGTGGATGAGCTCCAGCACACGTGCGGTCTTGTCGACGTCCTCGTCATGACTGGTGGAGATGTCCTGGATCCAGCGGACCGGCTCGTACGGGATGCGCAGCGAGGCAAAGATCTTGTCGTAGAAACGGTCCTCGCCCAGCAGCAGCTGATGCACAAGCCGGAGGAACTCGCCGGACTGGGCGCCCTGGATGATCCGGTGGTCGTACGTCGATGTCAGCGTCATGATCTTGCTGACCGCCAGCCGGGCCAGCGTGTCCGGCGACGCGCCCTGGAACTCCGCGGGGTACTCCATCGCGCCCACGCCGATGATCGCGGACTGGCCCGGCATCAGCCGCGGCACGCTGTGGACAGTGCCGATGCCGCCGGGGTTGGTCAGGCTCATCGTGGTGCCGGCGAAGTCGTCGACGGTCAGCTTGCCGGTCCGAGCCCGGCGGACCAGGTCCTCGTACGCGGCCCAGAACTGCACGAAGTCGAGCGTCTCGGCTGCCTTGATCGAGGGCACCAGCAGCTGCCGGCTCCCGTCCGGCTTGGTGATGTCGATGGCCAGCCCCAGGTTGACGTGCTCGGGCTTCACCACGCTCGGCTTGCCGTCCGCCTCGGTGTACGAGTAGTTCATCGACGGCATCGACTTGACGGCCTGGACCAGCGCGTAGCCGATCAGATGGGTGAACGACACCTTGCCGCCGCGACTACGAGCAAGGTGGTTGTTGATCACGATGCGGTTGTCGATGAGCAGCTTCGCCGGGACAGCGCGGACGCTGGTGGCGGTCGGAACCTCGAGGCTCGCCTCCATATTCGTGACCACCCGGGCGGCTGGACCGCGCAGTGGTTCGATCTGGGCGTGCGGGCGGGCTGTGGGCTGCTTGGCCGGCGGCTCGGTCTTCTGGGTCGGTGCCGGCGGCCGGGTCTCGGCGGCTGCCGGCTGAGCGGGTGCCGGCTGAGCGGGTGCCGGTTTGGCCGGCGCCTGGCTCGGGGCGGCCTTGACGGTAGCCGGGGCTGCGCCGGACTTCGCGCCTGGCGGCGCGGTCTGGGCGGGTTGCGCGGCGGCCGTCGCGCCGGCCGGTGCGGTGCCGGTTGGCGCGGTACCGGTTGGCCAGGTGCCGGTTGGCGCGGGAGCCGCCTCGGCCGCCGCCTCCGGTGCGGCGTCGGCTGCAGACGGCGTCGTTGCCTGTGCAACACCCAGCTTGGCGACCGCGGCCTCGAGATCACTCGGCTGGTAGTCGGCGAAAAAGTCCCACCAGGCCTTGTCGACCGAGTTGGGGTCCTTCAGGTACTGCTGGTAGATCTCGTCGACAAGCCATTCGTTGGGTCCGAAGGCTTGCATCGGGTTGGTGCGCGAGGCCTGAGACGACACGGCGGACGCCCTTTTCACGTGCGTGATCAACAAATCGGGTAACACGACCAGACTAGCGGGCACTCGGGCGCATTCCAGGCGGCAGCGTGGCCACTGGAGCCTGCCGACAGACCGGCATAGAGCCGGCCATTGCACCGCGTTCCCTAGTCGAAGGTCGCCGTTTTCATGATTTCTCTTACGCGTTTGCCCAGGTGATGGCTGACAGGGATCATGAAACGGCGATCTCGGTTTAGAGCGCTGGTCAGGAATAGCGTTGGGGCCGGTTTCCTGGCGGAAACCGGCCCCAAGCTCGATTGCCTAACTGTGAAGACTTAGAGCGGGCGAACCTGCTCAGCCTGCGGCCCCTTGGCGCCCTGGGTGATCTCGAACTCCACCCGCTGGTTCTCCTCCAGCGTGCGGAACCCGCTGGACTGAATCGCAGAATAGTGAACGAAAACGTCAGCGCCGCCGCCATCTTGGGCAATGAAACCAAAGCCCTTCTCAGCGTTGAACCACTTGACCGTACCGGTGGCCATTTGTCCTTGAACTCCTCGGGAAACGATGTCGGCCCGCACTTCGCGGACCCGGTGCGTTGCGCGGTGATCCCGTTCCCGGATAGCGGTACCGAGAGCACAAACGCCCACGGTTCAGTAGCTCCGCGGGCGCTCAAGAACGTTTGCTAACCACAACGACAACCGCGATTACGCTACCACAGCGGCGCTTGCCGGCGGAGGGCGTGGCGGGTTATCGGTCGGGGCGGTGCCGACCGCGGTTGCGCGGCGACTCGGGCTGGCCGGGCCCAGACGGGTGCCGTTGGTCCGGCTGACCCTGCCCGGCCGGATGCCGCTGATCGGCTGGGCCTCGCTGATCAAGTTGGTGTTGGGTGCGGCGCGGGTCGCCGGCCATTTGGGAGCCTGCCTGGCGGCGCGGATCGGGGCCGTACTCGGGTTCGGGCTGATATTCCGGATCGGGTCGGGAACGCGGATCTCCCGGCGCCGCCGGCTGGTACCTGGGATCGGCCGGTGCGCTCTGCTGGTATCTCGGGTCGGCCGGTGCGCTCGGCTGGTACCTGGGATAGGGCGTCTGGTACCGCGGATCTGCAGCGCCGGCGGCGTAGCGCGGGTCGCCTGCACCGGCGGCGTAGCGCGGGTCGGGTGGGGGAGGCGCGAGCTCCGGTTGCGGAGTCGCCCGGAAGCGTGCGTCGAACCAGGAGCGTTCGGCCTCCGGCCCCGGTTCGCCCTGATAACGCGGCTGGCCGAGGGTCTGATCGGTCCGATACGCCGGATCGGCGTAGCCCCGGCCCGGGCCGGCGCCGCGAGTCTCCGGCGCGGCGCCCGCGGCTACCGGGTACTCGGGCCGGTGCTCAGGATCGCCTGCCTCCGCAGGGAGCTGGCCGTACTGCGGATCGCCGGCGAACTCGTCCGTCGTCGCGGACCCGGGCGAGAGATCACGAAACACCAGCACGCTTGCCACGATCAGCACCAGCAGCAGCACGATGCCGGTCAGCACCCATTCCGCGCGCGATGCCTCGGGCGTCGAGACGGCGAGCAGGTGCGTCACACCAATTTGCACAGCGGCGAGCATAGCGGTCGGCCCGCGGTAGATCACCGGAGTCCCTGGATGCGGTGGCTCGCCGCTAGTCGAGCCGGAAGTCCAGATCCGCCTCGATCGCCATCGTGTCCATCTGCGCTTTTTGCAGCGTGCCGGAGTAATCCCAGTTCATCGCCTGCCAGCGGGTGAACTGGTCGAGCACCCACTGGCCGGACTGGCGGCTGCCGTTGCCCGAACGCCCGTTGCCGCCGAACGGCAAGTGCGCCTCGGCACCGGAGGTCGAGTTGTTGACCGAGACCATTCCAGCCGAGATGCCGCGCCGGAACGCGAACACCTTCCTCGGATCGGTGGTGTAGATCGATGAGGAAAGCCCGTAGCCGGGGGCGTTGGCCAGTTCGATCGCCTCGTCCAGGTCGCGGTACGCGATCACCCCGACCAGCGGCCCGAACGTCTCGGTGGTGAACAGCGCGTCGTCCGGCCGGACTCCGTCGACGATCACTGGGTGGTAGTACAGGCCACGGCTCGGGTCGCCGATGAAGCCGGAGCGCGGGTTGTCCGCACCGATCCGGCCCACCCCGGTCGAGCCGAGCACCCGATGATGGTCACCGATCCAGCCGAGGTAGGTCTCGTACGACGCGGCGAACTTCTCGTCCAGCAACGGGCCGTAGAGCACCTCCTCAGTCGGCGTGCCGATCCGGGCGGCCGCGGTGGCGGCTTCGAACCGGGACACGAACTCGTCGTGTACCGAGTCGTGCACAAGAACCGTGCCGAGCGACGTGCAGCGCTGTCCGGCGGTGCCGAACCCGGAGAACAGGGCGCCGGTCACGGCCAGCTCGAGGTCGGCGTCCTCGGTCACCACCATCGGGTTCTTCCCGCCGAGCTCCAGGCACGGCGACTGCAGGTGCCGCCCGCACAGCTCACCGATGCGCACTCCGACCGCGGTCGATCCGGTGAAGCCGACCTTGTCCACGACGCCGGCGGCCAGCGCCCGCTCCAGGCCCGCGAACGTGCTGGCACCGTCGGCCAGCACCAGATTGAGCACACCGACCGGCACCCCGGCGTGGACGAACAGCTCGAACAGCGCATGTCCGCTGGCGGCCGCATACTCGGCCGGCTTCCACATGACCGCGTTCCCGCAGAGCAGCGCCGGCACCAGGTACCAGGACGGCACCGCCACCGGAAAGTTTCCCGCGGTGATCACCGCGGCCACCCCGACCGGAGTACGGAACGTGAACAGCTGCTTGTCGGGCATCTCGCTGGGCACGGTCTGCCCGTACAGCCGCCGGCCCTCCCCGGCGAAGAACACGCAGGTGTCGACGACCTCCT
>DATAFN010000235.1:0-18365 GCA_036257435.1 Actinomycetes bacterium | reverse complement strand
GCACAGGAACCGGGGTTTGTGCACGGAGCGGTAGATCTGTCGTCCGCGCGCTCGGCGCCGGACGCGGTCGGCGGCACGACTCAGCCGGGCGGCTCATGGGTCGTCGACGTCACCGAGGAGAACTTTCAGACCGAGGTCATCGACCGTTCGCTGACCGTTCCGGTGGTGCTCGACCTCTGGGCGGACTGGTGCCAGCCGTGCAAGCAGCTGTCCCCGATCCTGGAACGGCTGGCCAACTCCGATGGTGGACGGTGGGTGCTGGCGAAGATCGACGTCGATGCGAACCAGCGGCTGGCCGCCGCATTCGGCGTGCAAGGCATCCCGGCGGTGTTCGCGGTGGTCAAGGGCCAGCCGCTGCCGCTGTTCACCGGTGCGCTGCCGGAGGCGAACGTGCGCCAGTTCATCGATGAGCTGTTGCGGGTCGCGGTCCAGAACGGGGTGACCGGCACGGTGCCTCCGCTCAACGGCCAGGCGGCTGCCCCCAGTGCCGGCGCCGAGGATCAGCCCACCGCCGAGGCGGCGGCTGCCGGAGTGGCCCAAGGCCCGCCGGGCGACCCGGACCTGGACGCCGCGATGGCCGCGATCGATGCGGGCGACCTCGACGCCGCGATCGCCGCATACGAGAAAGTCCTGGCAAACCGGCCCGACGACACCGAGGCGCGCAGCGGCCTGGCCGCCGTGCAACTGGTCAAGCGCACGAACGAGCTGGATGAGGCGGCCGTTCGCCGGGCCGCCGATGAGCGGCCGGCGGACGTGGAAACGCAGATCGAGGCGGCCGATCTGGACATGATCGCCGACAATGTGGACGAGGCGTTCGAGCGCCTGATCGAGACGGTGCGGCAGACCTCGGGCGAGGACCGCGACGCGGCGCGGACTCATCTCCTCGGACTCTTCGAGGTCGCCGGACCCGACGACCCACGAGTCTCGCGGGCACGGACCAGGCTCGCCAACGCGCTGTTCTGAGCGCTCGACGCGTTCAAATCCGCACAGAGTTGCCAAATCGTGACCGAGTCAGGTGTATCACTCAAAGTGACTATCGCGGATCACCACGCGAGAGCCGCGCCGCGGCGCGTAACTCTCAGTGAGTGGGCCAGTCCCCAAAGGCTGGGATGAACATTACTGACCAGTTAGTAGCCCCCTTGTCGGAGTGGCCGACTGGGGACACTATGTGCGCACCTGGTGGCGGTAGTAGTACTGATACCGGGGCCTGGGGGGTGCCGCCCGCGTGCGGAGCCCCTCTGGGGGCCAATGGCGTGGCCACGCCGGCGGCTCAACCGGTTCCACGCACGGGGGCGGCGCACGGATCACCGAGATCCGCGGGTTCGGCACTGCCGTCTGGGCACCTCCCAGGTGCCGGCAGGCGGCGCGGTTCGGATCCCGATCCGGTTCCGTCCGGGCGGCGCTACTCGGCGTGGGTCCGGATCACTCATTACGCATCGATGCCTCCCCGGGACGGACACCGATGCGCAACGAGATCAGGAGGTCTCAGTGGCGGAGCAAGTGGGCCGGGTGACCGGTCGCACGCGCTGGCGGCGTTTCGGCGTCGCCATGATTCCGGGCTTAGTCGGGGCCTTTGCGCTGGGGTTCGCGGTGTACCAGGGAGCCCTTGCGGTCTCCTTCGCGGTATCCGGCACCCAGTTCAAGGTTTCCTCGTCGAGGCTCGAAGGTACCGGCTTCCAGCAATTCGGAGGTCTGGACCATGAGGCCAACGGCACGCCTCACCCGGTTGCCGTCTCGGTGATCGGGGATGCGACGCTGGATGACCTTTGCCAGTCCGTTCGGGTGAGCATCCCCGGGCTTGGCAGCGCTGTGGTAAAGATCAACGCTGGTGCGGGAGCCAAGGAGGTCCACGCTACGAACCTCGTGGTCGACGCCACCCAGCTCAGCGGCGATGCCACATTCACTACTATGGCGATTGGCCGTGACGCCGGCCAGATGACCGGCAACAGCCAACTGGCCGGTGCATTCGGTCAGTCCGCCAGCGCGGTAGTGATCGAGAACCTGCAGCAGACGGCGTGGGCAACCACGGCAGGCGAGTTCACGCTCGCCGGTCTGAGCCTTGGGTTCTCCGGGTCTGAGTGCTTCTGACCCTGCTCGGCGAAGGCGGGCGATCCGGTCGTGCACGTCCGGGTCGCCCGCCTCAGCCCTTAGTTGACGAGCGAGGAGTGCGCAGGTGTCCGCAGAACATGGCCAAGACCCGGCCGTGGGAGGGACCCAGGACGAGAATCTCGGGTGGCGCCAGCGGTTCCGCTACTGGCGGGCCACCCGGCCATTCTGGGCGGGAGTCATCACCGCGTTCGCTGGGCTGTGGCTGATTTGGTCGCCGCAGGTCGCGATCGGTGGGCTCTCGATGACGATCGGAATCGTCACCGATGGATGGCTGATCGGCGCACTACTGATCATCCTGGCCATCGGAATGTGGTTGCAGCCACAGGTCCGGGGTCTCGCCGGTGCGATGGTCATTGTCCTATCGCTGGGATCGTTCATTAAGATCAACTTTGGTGGCTTCCTGATCGGGATGCTGGCCGGCCTGGTCGGCGGCGCGATGGCCATCGCGTGGACAGCGGACGTACCGTCGGACGAACTGGAGGACGAGGACGAGGAGCAGGAGTTCGAGGAGCCGTCGGATCACCTGATCCCGATGGCCGACTACCGCGAGGATCGGCAGGGCGTAATCAGCAATCCCGAGCCGGTCACCGAGCCCGTTGGTGAGGCGGTAGAGCCGGCGCCGGAGCCAGCACCGCCCGAGCCGCCACCGGCATCCAGGCCGACCGAGCAGCCGCCAGCACCCAGGCCGACCGAGATGGCGCCGTCGCAAGTGCGGCTGACGCCGCCCGCTCCAGCCGCAGAGCCGGCGCCACTGCGCCCGAGCTGGCCAGCCGTGGACTCGGACGGGGAGCGCACCACCGGCGATGCGGGCCGGGTAACGATCGCGTTATCGGAAGCCGTCGCAGTCGTCTCGGTGCTCGCGGTTGTCCTGGTGCTTGGAGCGTCCAGCGCCGCCGTCGGGCAGGACGGCAGTCCGACGCCCTCACCGCCGCCGTCTCCGAGCGAGCCGCCGAGTCCGACGCCCACCCCGACCGTGTCGCCGTCCCCCTCTACCTCGCCGACCGCGACACCGTCGGCGAGCCCGACCGCGACGCCCAGCCCGATCGACGAGCCGAGCCCGACCACAACGCCTCCCAAGCAGGTCCGCGCGGCCGGAGAGCCGTCGCCGGCTGGCATGACGGGGCGGCTCACCGCGGACTCGAGCACGATGTCCGGGCTGCAGTTCGGCGGCGTCGTCAGCTACCAGGACACCCCGCGCGGCACCGTGCGCGCGTTGCGGTTCACCGCGGACCGCAACGAGTTGAACGACATGACGTTGCGGGTGACCATCGGGGGCCTGACCACCACGATCATCGACGGCGACAATGACACCACCGTTCTGGCCGGCAACGTGGTGATGGACGTGACCAGAATTGCCGGCAATCTCGGCGGGGTTCCGGTCGAGTTCACCGCGGACAACCCGCCGCCGCAGGTGGTTTCACCGATGGTGCTGACCGACCTGTCGGCCGACCTGCTGCTGGTGCAGGCGGACCGGATGGACGTCCCCAGCATGAACCAGGGGTTCGGCTAGGCCGACACCGGCGGCCGGCCCGATCCGCCGACCCCGACACGGTAACCGCTACGCTCCGGCTGACCCGGTACCGGACCTGGTGGCCAGGAGGTTGGCGTGAGCGAGTTCGTACGGCTCGAGGTGGACGGCGCGATCGGCACGATCCGGCTGGACCGGCCGCCGATGAACGCGCTGAACGCACAGGTTCAGCGGGAGCTGAGGCAGGCCGCGGTGGCGGTGACCGAGCGCGCGGACGTCCGGGCAGTGATCGTCTACGGCGGGGAGAAGGTGTTCGCCGCCGGCGCCGACATCAAGGAGATGCACACGATGTCGTACACCGACATGGTGGAGCACTCGGCCGAACTACAGTTCGCGTTCACCTCGGTCGCCCGGATCCCGAAGCCGGTCGTCGCCGCGGTCGCCGGCTACGCACTGGGCGGCGGCTGCGAGCTCGCGTTGTGCGCCGACGTCCGGGTTGCCGCCGAGGACGCCAGGCTCGGCCAGCCGGAGATCCAGCTCGGGATCATCCCGGGGGCCGGCGGTACCCAGCGGCTGTCTCGGCTGATCGGGCCGGCCAAGGCCAAGGACATGATCTTCACCGGGCGGATGGTGGCCGCGGCCGAGGCGCTGGCCATCGGCCTGGTGGATCGCGTAGTCCCGGCCGCCGAGCTGTACCAGGCCGCGCGCGACTGGGCCGGACAGTTCGCGCACGGTCCCGCCTTCGCGCTGCGGGCCGCGAAGACCGCGGTCGACCGTGGCCTGGAAGCCGACCTGGACACCGGGCTCGAGATCGAACGGCTCCAGTTTGCCGGCCTGTTCGCCACCGAGGACAAGAAGATCGGGTTCGAGTCGTTCATCGCCCACGGCCCGGGCAAGGCCACGTTCAGCGGTTCTTGATGTCCGCGGCCGGATCGCAGCCGCGGCCGTCGTCCGTTCGCGCCGGTCAACCACCACCGCCGGCTCAATCGCCTCCGCTCGCTCGGCCGCCCCGGCCGGCCAGCGCCGCCGACGTCGAGAAGGCCCGGGCCGACCCGAAGTTGGCCAACGTGCTGTACCACGACTGGGAGGCGGACCACTACGACCGGAAGTGGTCCATCGATTTCGACCAGCGCTGCATCGACTACGCTCGGGACCGGTTCGCGACGGTGGCCGGCGCGGCCGGGTGGCCATACCGATGCGCGCTCGAGCTCGGCTGCGGTACCGGCTTCTTCCTGCTCAACCTCAAGCAGGCCGGGGTATTGGAGCAGGGGTTCGTCACCGACCTGTCCCCGGGCATGGTGGCGGCGGCGGCGCGGAACGCGGCCAGGCTCGGGTTCACCGTTTCCGGCCGGGTCGCCGATGCGGAGTCGATCCCGTATCCGGACGCGAGCTTCGACCTGGTCGTCGGGCACGCGGTGCTGCACCACATCCCGGATGTCGCGCTGGCCCTCGGCGAGGTGTTACGGGTGCTCGAGCCCGGCGGCCGGTTCGTGTTCGCCGGAGAGCCGACCCGGTGGGGCGACGCGATCGCGCGCCGGCTGTCCCGGGCGACCTGGGCGGTCACCACCCGGCTCACCCGGTTACCCGGGCTGGCTTCCCGGTGGTCGCGACCGCAGGTGGAGCTGGCCGAGTCCTCCCGCGCAGCCGCGCTCGAGGCGGTCGTGGACCTGCATACGTTCGACCCGACCGCGCTGGCTGCACTGGCGCGCTCGGCCGGAGCGGTCGAGGTGCGTACGGTGACCGAGGAGCTGACCGCGGCCTGGTTCGGTTGGCCGGTGCGAACCTTCGAAGCGGCGGTCAACCCCGACCGGCTTGGCTGGAACTGGGCGATGTTCGCATACCGGAGCTGGCAGCGGCTGTCCGCGCTGGACCGGGCACTCGCTCGAGTGGTCCCGGCCCGGTTCTACTACAACGTCTTGATCACCGGCCGGAAGCCCGGCGCACGTGCAGGGTCCGAGTAACAAACCAGTCAGATGTCCGGCATGCCGCCGATCTCCGGTCAGTAGTCGGCGATTGCTACTTAGAACCTTCCCGCGCTGGTCGGCCGGCCGATTGGGTACCTTCGGGGGCGTGTCCACGCCCGCGGCCACCCGACCCGCACGCGTGCTGAGTGCGCGGAACGTGCGGTGGGTGCTCAGGCACCGCGCCTGGTCGCCGTATCACCTGCGGCGCTACCTGCGGTTCGCGGTGCTCCGGCTGCGGCACCCGCAGGTGATCACTGAGGGGTTCGTGTTCCTGGGCCGGGACGTGGAGCTGTACTCGCGGAAGGGGTTCGGACGGCTCGTGCTCGGCGCGCTCTGCCACATCGGCGACGGCAGCCGGCTGCGGGCACACGAGGGCACGCTGCGGATCGGGCCGAAGGCCGTGCTTGCCGGGCGGGTGACGGTCAACTGCTACCTCGACGTTTCGATCGGAGCGACGGCCTTGGTCGCCGATGACGTGTACATCACCGACTTCGATCATCGCTTTGCCGACCTGACGTTGCCGATCAAGGATCAGGGGATCGTGAAGGCGCCGGTACGGATCGGCGCGGACTCGTGGATCGGTACCAAGGCCACCGTGCTGCGCGGCGTGGACGTTGGAGAGGGGTCGGTGATCGCCGCGAACAGCGCGGTGACCAGGGACATCCCGCCATACAGCGTGGCCGCCGGAGTGCCGGCCCAGGTCGTGCGGTCCCGCCGGCCGGAGGCGCAGGCGTGACGACCCGCACCGAGATGCACGCTGAGCCGGCCGCCGATCGGCAATCCCCAGCAGCCCCCGGTCGCTGGCTGCGGAGCCCGGCCGCGCTGGCCGCGTTCGCCGTGGTCGTGGGAGTCGCGATCCGACTCTGGTACCTGAGCACGCCGCAGGCCACGCTCGACGGCGACGAGGCGATGACCGGGCTGATGGTCCGGCGCATCCTCGACGGGCACTGGTACGCGTACCTGGCCGGGCAGCGGTACAACGGCGCTATCGAGCAGTACTTGCAGGCAGTGGTCTGGGCGATGCTCCCGCAGAATCCGTTCACGTTGCGGCTCACTCAGGTCGCGCTGGCCGCGCTTGTGATCGTGATGATCTACCTCGTCGGCGCCCGGATGCTGGCCACCCGCTGGCACGCCGCGCTGGCGGCCTTGCTGTTCGCGACCGGACCGTTCTTCAACATCTGGAAGGGCGTGCGCAGCCACGGCGCGTACCCGACCGCCCAGCTCATCGGCCTGGCCGGGGTCTACTGCGCGCTTCGGCTGCGAGAGCGCTACCAGCGGCGGTGGCTGCTCGGGCTGGCCGCTGCCTGCGGGCTCGGCCTGTGGGCGTCGTGGTCGGCGGCGTTCCTGCTGATTCCTGCGGCGGTGTACGCGCTGCCGGCGCTCTGGCGGCATGCCCGCGGTCGCTGGTCCGACCTCGCACTGGCCGGGCTAGCGCTCCTGCTCGGCTACGTACCTGCTTTGGTCTGGGCGGTGGCCCACGGCTCGGTGCCCTTGCTCGGCGGCTCTCAGCCGCACCGCACCGCCTGGGAGCGGATGGAGAGCCTGGCCAGCCCGGTGCTGCGCGAGTTCGTGGGCGTCGGCTACCGGTACGGGCGGCCCGGCTGGCCGATCGCAGCCCAGTTCGCGCTCATCGCCGTGCTCGGTGCCGCGTACCTGGTCGCGGTGTTCCGCCGGCTCGGACCGCGCGGTAGATCCGAACCGGCGTCACGTCCGACCGACATCCTGCTGCTCGCGGTCCCCGTCACCGCGCTGCTGTACGCGATGTCGAAGTACACCTGGTTCATCGGCGAGCCGCGCTACCTGTTCGCCGCCTATCCGGCGTTCGCGCTCGGCGTCGCCGCGCTGCTCCCGGCCGCGGGACGGCGCGCGGTCGCGGCCGGCGCGGCGGTCACGCTGCTCTGGGTCGGCACCTCGGCCGGCCTGCTCGCCGCGCACCACGATGACGGCTTCGGCGACCTCAGCGCGTGCTACCGAAGCGTCGCCGGCTGGCTGCAGTCGCACGGGAGCACCGTGGTCTACTCGGACTACTGGACCGGGCTCCCGATGCAGCTCGCCGCCGGCGACCGGATCACGGTCGGGCTGGTCGAGGGCGGGCATACCAAATTTCCGGAGAACCGCCGGGCCGCGGACGCGCTGGCCGACCCGGTTTACGTGGCCGGGCACGTCATCGATCCGATGGACTTGGAGACCGACGACGTCGCGCTGCTCGACCGGACGTTCGCGGCGCACGGCATGACCACACAGCGCTCCGAGGTCGCGTGCACGGTCGTCTACCAGCACTGGCGTCCGTTGCACTGGCCATGGGAGCTGGGCATCGGCTATCCGCCGCTGCCACCAGCCCGCCAGTAGTCCACCGTGTGACTCGTCAGGCGAACAGATTCTCCTCGCCGACCACGAGTTGCTGCGGCAGGACGGGCTCGTCCAGCGTGTGCAGCTCGGCTCGTACCGCGGCGTCCTCCTCGACCGCCTGCCGGTAGACCGCGACAGTCCGCTCGGCGATCGCGGTCCAGCGATAGGCCGTGGCGAGCACCGCTCTGGCATCCCGCACCAGTCGGCGGGCGAGCACCTCGTCGGATAGCACCGAACTGACCGCGGCGGCAAGCCCGGCCACGTCACCCGGCTCGAACCGCAATCCGGTCACCCCGTGTTCGACGATCTCCCGCAGCCCGCCCGTGTCGGCGACGACCAGTGGTGTGCCGGACGCGGCCGCTTCCAGCGCCGCGATGCCGAACGGCTCGTAGATCGACGGGACGATCGCGCAGTCGGCGGCGGCTGCGAGCGCGGACAGCTCATCCGGCTCGAGCCAGCCCGCGAACGTCACCGCGCGGCTCACTCGGCGCGATCGGGCCAGCGCACGCAACTCGGCCTCCCGGCTGCCACGCCCGGCGATGACCAGCCGCAGCCCTTGATGTAACTGGCGCAGTCTGGGCAGCGCCCGCACCAGGGTATGCAGGCCCTTCTCCCACTCCAACCGGCCGGTGTAGACGATGAGCGGGCCGTCCGGGGCGTACCGCGTGCGCAGCGCACTCGCGGCTGCAGTGTCGACCCGCCAGCGCTCCAGGTCGATCCCGTTCGGGATCACGTCGAGCTTCCCGTCCGGCAGGCCGAACAGCGTGCCGATCTCGTCACGCATGTACGAGGAACAGGTGATCACCCGCCGCGCCTGGTAGGTCAGCCACCACTCGACGCTGTGGATCGCCTTGCTCACCGGCCTGCGTAGCCAGCCCTGGTGACGGCCGGCCTCGGTGGCGTGCAGCGTCGCGACCAGCGGGATCCGCAGCGCGTCCCGCAGTGTCGCGCCGGCGTGAGCGGCGAGCCAGTCATGCGCGTGGACGACCTCCGGCCGCACCTCGTCCGCGAGCCGCAGCGCGGTCCTGGCCAGCGCGTGGTTGAAGCCGACCGTCCAGGCCAGGATGTCGTCCAGCGGGACATACGGCGGATCCTGCGGAACCCGGATCAGGTCGACTCCGGCCACGGTCTCCCGCAGCGGCTCGGCGCCGGATCGCTGTGTGATCACGGTAATTTGATGGCCCGCGACCGCCATCGCCTCGGCCAGCGCATGGACGTGACGGCCCAGGCCGCCGTAGACCAGTGGCGGGTACTCCCAGGAGAGCATGAGCACGCGCATGGAATCCCCGATCGGTTGGCGGGTCTGGCATCTCCCCGGTGCAGATCGCGCCGGTTGATCATGCCGGGCTTTCGCCGGGCCTCACGCTACTCGTTGGTAACATCGGGCGGAACCAGCCGCGCCGACCCCGGTTCGCGGCGTGCGTGCCGACGCTGGCAGGCTAGATGCCCGGTACGCGGGGGCAACGTAGCATCGCGTCACCCTGGCACACCGATGAAACTCGGACTGGAGGTCGGCCACCGGCCATGAAGATCGTCGTCTGCGTCAAGCAGGTACCGGATACGGCGTCGGAGCGCACGCTCGATCCGGCGGACAACACCCTCGACCGGGCCAAGGTCGACGGCGTGCTCAACGAGCTCGACGAATACGCGGTGGAGGAGGCGCTCCGGCTGGCCGAGGCACACGGCGGCGAGGTCACGGCGCTGTCGATGGGTCCGGAGCGGGCTCGCGAAACCGTGCTGAAGGCGCTGCAGATGGGCGCCGACGCCGGGGTGCACCTGGTGGACGATGCGCTGCACGGCTCGGACGCGGCCGCCACGTCGCTGGCACTGGCCGCGGTGCTGCAGGCGCGCGAGTGGGACTTGGTGATTCTCGGTTCCGAGTCCACCGACGCGCGCACCAGCGTGCTTCCGGCGATGCTGGCCGAGCGGCTGGACCGGCCGCAGTTGACCTTCGCGAACAAGGTCGAGGTCGACGGCGCTACGGTGCGCATCCACCGCCAGACCGAGGATGGCTACCAGGTCGTCGAGGGCCGGCTTCCAGCCGTGATCAGTGTGGTGGAGAAGATCAACGAGCCGAGGTACCCGTCGTTCAAGGGCATCATGGCGGCGAAGAAGAAGCAGATCGACGCGCTCACCCTCGCCGATCTGGAATTGGAGCCGGGGCAGGTCGGACTGGCCGCCTCATGGACCGCGGTCAACGAGTTCGCGGCTCGGCCGCCGCGCGCCGCCGGCACGATCGTCAAGGACGATGGTGACGGCGGGGCCAAGCTCGCCGACTTCCTCGCCGAGCAGAAGTTCATCTGAGAGAGCGGTAGTGAATGGCTGAGATCCTCGTCCTTGTCGAGCATGCCGAGGGCGCCGTCAAGAAGGTCACCCTCGAGCTGCTGACCAAGGCGCGCGACCTGGGCGAACCGGCCGCGGTCTTCGTCGGGCCCGGCTTCGAGACGGCGAAGGACCGGCTGGCTGAGTACGGCGTGGCCAAGGCTTATGTGGCCGAGGCGCCCGACCTCGCCGGCTACGTCGTGGCACCGGTGGCCGAGCTGTTGGCCAAGCTGATCGCCGATGGCGCCCCGGGCGCCGTTCTGCTCGCCTCGACCGCAGACGGCAAGGAGATCGCCGGGCGGCTGGCGCTGAAGACCGGTTCCGGTGTGCTCACCGATGCGGTCAACTTGCACGACGGCTTCGTGGCCGAGCAGTCCATCTTCGGCGGCTCCACTGTGGTCAAGTCCGCGGTCACACAGGGAACTCCGATCGTGACCATGCGGCCGAACTCCACCCCGCCGGTGCCGGCGCCGAGCCCGGCCACGCCGGAGCGGGTGGACGTCGACGTGTCGCTGTCCGACAACGCCAAGCTCGCTCGGGTCGTGGACCAGGTGACCGTCGAGAGGAGTTCGCGGCCGGAGCTGACCGAGGCCGCGATCGTGGTTTCCGGCGGTCGCGGAGTCGGCTCGGCGGAGAACTTCGCGATCATCGAGCGCCTCGCCGATTCGCTTGGTGCGGCGGTCGGCGCCTCTCGAGCGGCCACCGACGCAGGTTGGTACCCGCATCAGCATCAGGTCGGCCAAACCGGCAAGACCGTGTCACCGCAGCTGTACATCGCCTGTGGCATCTCCGGTGCGATCCAGCACCGGGCCGGCATGCAGACGTCGAAGACGATCGTCGCGATCAACAAGGACCCGGAAGCGCCGATCTTCGAGCTGGTCGACTACGGCGTAGTCGGCGACCTGCACCAGGTCGTCCCGCAGCTGACCGAGGAGATCACCAAGCGGAAGGCCTGAGTTGTCCCGGCCTGAGTTGCCCCGGCGGCCTGAGTTGCCGCGGCAGCCTAGTCTGTAGGCACGATGGCCTACCTTGACCACGCCGCGACGACGCCGATGCTGCCGGAGGCCATCGCGGCGATGACCGAACAGCTCGGCCGACTCGGTAACCCCGCTTCGCTGCACGCCGCCGGCCGGATCGCCCGGCGGACGGTCGAGGAGGCGCGCGAGTCGCTGGCCGACTCGATTGGCGCCCGCCCAAGCGAGATCGTGTTCACCGGTGGTGGTACCGAGGCCGACAACCTCGCCGTCAAGGGTCTGTACTGGTCGCGCCGTAGCGAGGACGACCGGCGGAGCCGGGTGCTGATCTCGGCGGTCGAGCACCACGCCGTCCTCGACTCGGCCCTGTGGTTGGCCGAACGAGAAGGCGCTCGGGTCGAGCTCCTTCCGGTCGATCGGGTGGGCCGGCTGCATCCGGACACGCTGCGCGCCGCGATCGACCCGGATCCCGAGTCGGTCGCGCTGGTCAGCGTGATGTGGGCGAACAACGAGGTAGGCACCGTGCAGCCGGTGACCGAGCTGGTCGAGGTGGCCCGGTCCTACGGGATCCCGATCCACTCCGACGCGGTTCAGGCGGTCGGCCAACTCCCGGTCGACTTCGCCGCCAGCGGGCTGGACGCGCTGACCCTGACCGGGCACAAGATCGGTGGGCCGCCCGGCGCGGGCGCGCTACTACTCGGTCGTAGCTGGGCGCCGGTCCCGGTACTGCACGGCGGTGGGCAGGAGCGGGACGTCCGCTCGGGCACGCTGGACACGCCGGGAATCGTCGGTTTCGCCGTGGCCGCGGCGACCGCGACCAAACTGCAGCCCGAGCGGACCGAGCAGCTCGCCGAGCTACGCGACGATCTGGTCAACCGGGTGACGGCCGCGGTGCCGGACGCGATCCTCAACGGCGATCCGGACTTGGCGGCGGATCGGCGGCTGCCGGGCAATGCGCATTTCTCGTTCGCCGGTTGTGAGGGCGACGCGCTGCTGCTGCTCCTGGACGCGCGCGGGATCGAGTGCTCGACCGGCTCGGCGTGCTCCGCCGGAGTGGCGCAGCCCAGCCACGTGCTGCTGGCAATGGGCGCCGACGAGGAGTTGGCGCGTGGCTCGCTGCGGTTCTCGCTCGGGCACAGCTCGACGCAGGCCGACGTGGACGCGCTAGCCGAGGCGATCGGGCCGGTCGTGGAACGGGCCCGCCGGGCCGGGCTGACCAACCGACCCGACTCGTCCTGACGGTCCGCAAGTCGGCGACGAGAGCGATCATGAAGAATGGCGATCCTGAGGCTCGAGGGTCGTCGAGGAAGCCGCGTTAGGGACGCAGGTGCGCGATGTGCGCCCAAGCCGGGTCATTGGTCACGGCGACCGATGCCCGACCGGACCGCCAGCTGCGTGCCAGCTCGCTGACCGCGTCGGTGACCGGGTTCGCGGTGTCCTGGTACGCGTGCATGATTCGCCGGCCGTTGGCGGTCTCGTGCCCGACCAGAACTCCGCCCGGCTCGATGACTGTGAGCAGCCGCTCCTCGAACTCGTTGAGGGTGTCGAGCGTGGTCGCGGTCGGGAGCCGATGCTCGGTCCGGCTCCGGTAGGGGAGCACCACCGCCACATGCTGGTCGGCCAGTGGATAGTCCACCTGATGGAGCGGGAATCGAACGGTCGCGACGACCGGCAGTCCGGTTGCGGTGCTGCCGGACAGCAGCGCCCAGCGCGGTTCTTTGTACATCGCCGAGACCTGCTCGACCACCGCTGGCAATGAGCCGGCCGGGATGCCGTCCAGCGGCCGGTCGGTGGCGATCTCGACCCGGCCGATCCAGCGGGCCACGTCCTCCTCGCCGAGCAGCCAGTCAAGGGTCAGGGTGACGATCTGCTGGCGGGCGTGCTCGTCGACCAGGTCGGCGAAGATCGGGTGGTACACGATGAGGTCGACGACGGCACGGCGCTGGTCGACCCGAGCCGCGATCTCCGTATCGGCCGGGGAGATCCGCCGGCCGCCATCGACCACCAGCGTCGTATCCAGCGCGGCCGGAAACGAGGGTCGGGCCGGCAGGTAGCTCCAGCCGGGGTGGTCGGGTGCCGCCTGCGCCCAACGCTGCGCGAGCGAGCGCAGCTCCCCGACGCCGCCCGCGGTCACCACGAGCTGGCACGTCGCCGTGTCCGGTTGCCGGCTCAGCTCCCACTCCAGGCCCTTGCCGATCGCCTGCACGTGTGCGGTGACCTCGGCGCTGCGCTCCGGTCCCGGCCCACCCTCCGCCGTCTCGGACGCGATCTGCTCGTTAACCGTCGACCACCAGGCCCAGAACGCGGCGATCGCGGCCAGCGCATCGACGAGATCGCGCTGGTCCGCCCGGCTCGTGCCGGATCTGTCGGCCTTGCGGCTCAGCAGTCCCATGCTCAGATCGTGCCAGGTTTCCGGCCCGGGGTCGGGGCGACCGGCGCGATCCGGAGCGCACCCGGCCGGCACGATCGGGGACGCGTTCGGCCGGCCCCGATCCGCGGGTTACCCTCGGGGTGCGATGTCGGACCTGCTCCCCACTACCTCCGATCACCCGCCGGCCGGCCGGCTGCGGGTGCTGGCCGCCATGTCCGGTGGAGTGGACTCGGCAGTTGCCGCGGCGCGGGCGGTCCAGGCGGGCCACGAGGTCACCGGCGTGCACCTGGCTTTGTCGACAAATCCACAGTCGTTCAGGTCGGGGGCGCGCGGTTGCTGCACGCTCGAGGATGCGCGGGACGCCCGGCGTGCGGCCGACGTGCTTGGCATCCCGTTCTACGTCTGGGACCTGGCCGAGCGGTTCCGCGCAGGCGTAGTCGAGGATTTCGTCGCCGAGTACGCCGCCGGCCGTACACCCAATCCGTGCGTGCGCTGTAACGAGAAGATCAAGTTCTCCGCGGTTCTGGACAAGGCCGTCGCGCTTGGGTTCGACGCCGTGTGCACGGGTCACTACGCCCGGCTGGTCAGCCGCCCGGCGGGCGGCCGCGAGCTGCACCGCGCGGTCGACCCGGGCAAGGATCAGTCGTACGTACTCGGTGTGCTCACCGCCGACCAGCTCGACCGGGCGATGTTCCCGCTCGGCGATACGGTCAAGTCCGAGGTACGTACGGAGGCCGCCCGGCGCGGCCTGGCGGTGGCGGCCAAGCCGGACAGTCACGACATCTGCTTTATCGCCGATGGCGACACGGCCGGGTTCCTGACCGGCCGGCTGGGTCCGGCGCCCGGCTCGATCGTGGACGAGACCGGTGCTGTAGTCGGCTCCCATGCCGGTACGTACGGCTATACGGTCGGCCAGCGCAAGCGGCTCGGGCTGAGCCGGCCGGCGCCGGACGGGAAGCCCCGGTACGTGCTGAGCATCTCGCCGGTCAGCCGGACCGTGACGGTCGGCCCGGCCGATCAGCTCGCTGTAACGAGGTTGGTGGGCATCCAGCCCCGGTGGTGCGGGCGACCACTGGCCGGCCCGGTCGAGTGCCTCGCTCAGCTGCGCGCGCACGGGGAACCGCTGCCGGCGGTGGCCGAGCAGATCGGCGATCAGCTGCTGGTGAGCATGCGCGAGCCGGCGCGCGGGGTGGCGCCTGGTCAGGCGGTCGTGCTCTATCAGGGCACTCGCGTGCTCGGCTCCGCCACGATCGACCGCACCACAGCAGCCGGCGTTACCTGAAGGCCAGGCACGCATGCAAAGCGCATGCGCGCCGGTATAGCCGGTTGATGTCGGTCAGGACCGGGCCGGGGGGAGCGGCGCGGGCAGCTGGTCGGGAGGAGCCCCGGCAACCGCCTCGAGCTTGGTGAGGTCTTCGGGCAGTGGTTTGGTGGCCCGGCATGCCTCCAATGCGAGCCCGATCTGGCGATCGAGCGCGGCCACCACCTCGGGGCGGTCGCCGGCGGACAGGCACCCATCGCGCAGCATCCGCAGGATCCGGATCAGTGCCAGCACCACGTGCGGGTGGTTCGCCGCGTACAGCCGGAACTGGTCGAACGCGTGCGCGATGTACTCGGTGTGGTCGAGGTCGTACGGGGTGAGCAGGATCCGCCCGGCCGGGTCCCGGACCGACTGGGCCGGTAGCTCGGCCAACAGCAGCGGCCGCATCACCGAGCCGATCCGCAGCACGACCTCGGTCGCGGTGGTCGGGTCGTTGACCGCGGGAGAGAGTGCGCGCAGCGCGATGTCGTTGAGCTGCCGGAGCCCGAAGTCGATGTCCTGCTGCATGGTTCGGGCCGGGCCGAGGATGACCGCATCGTCGGCCAGCCGCCGGATCCGGTCCCGGTCCGGCTCGGGTGGCGCTGGCCAGATCGTGGTCAGCGGAGTGCCGCAGACGATATACGCGCCGACCCTTGTCTCCAGCCGGACCATGCTGTTCGGCGGGACCGCAGCGATCACCGCCCGGCGGCTGATCTGCTGCACCCAGCCATCACCGGGCGCCGGCACCGTGAGCGGTTCTCCGATCAGCTCGGGAGGTGATACCGGGTCGCCGATCCGCACCCCGATCCGGGGTCCGTACGGCAGCTCCTCGATCAGTGCCAGCGTCTCGTCGGCCACCCGGGCGATGATCCGGCCGACGTACTGCTGGCGGCTGAGCCGATCTAGGTAGACCACGATCGCGAGCACCGAAGCCAGCGCAAGCAGCACCGCAACCAGCACGATCAATGCCGGGGCATGCTCGGCTTCCGGGTCCAGCTGGGCCAGCGCGATCACGCAGAACGCGAACGTCGACAGCAGCAAGCCGATCAGGACCTGGCCGAGCCGGTCCCGCCTGAACCCACGCAGCACCCGGGGCGAGAACTGACCGCTGGCCAGCTGCAACGAAACGACCAGTAGCGAGAACACCACGCCCGCGGTCGTGATGGTGGCGCCGGCGATCGTGCTGAGCAGCGTGCTGGCCGTGCTCGGTGCGAACGTGAACGCCAGTGGCAGCTCGGCGTCGGCCGTGGTGTCGACCTCGCCCAGGATCAGCGCCAGCGCGATCGCACCGAGCAGCATCATCGCCGGCAGGATCAGCAGGCTCTCCCTGGCTCGGTCGCGCCACGCGCGCGTCCTGAGCCGGCGGACGTGCTGGGCAATCTCGGCCTCGTAGCGGTCGCTGCTCACCCGGGCACGGTAGCGGTCCGGGTGGCCGACTAGCCTGCCTGCCGTGGCGGATTCCACGAGATCGGTGCCGTGGGCGCCGGGGTCGGCGACAGGCGTGGGCTCCCTGCCCGGCACCGACCCGGTCGAAGCGACCAGGTTGGTGTTCGGGGAGTTGCCCGATTTTCCGCATCTGCCGGAGCTGCCGGCGCGGGGACCGGGCGCGGACATGATCGGCCGGACTGGCGCGTTGCTGGTCGAGCTCGCGGTCGAGCTGACCTCGACCGGCTGGGCGTTCACCGGACGGCCGGGTCGCGATGTCAGGCGGGCTCGATCGCTGCTATCCGCCGACCTGGACGCGCTAGCGGAGGTCGCGGCCGGTTACCAGGGTCCGCTGAAGATCCAGCTCACCGGTCCCTGGACGTTCGCCGCCGCGATCGAGCTGCGCAACGGTGAGAAGGCACTGTCCGACTCGGGCGCGGTGCGCGACCTGACCGGCTCACTGGCCGAAGGGCTGGCCGAGCATGCGACCGAGGTCAGCAAACGGGTACCCGGTGCCCGGCTGGTTGTCCAGCTGGACGAGCCGTCGCTGCCGCGCGTGCTCGCCGGCAGCGTCCGCACCGTCAGCGGGCTGCGCGCGCTGGCCGCGGTGGAGCCGGCGGACGCGGTGATCTCGATCGGGACCGTGCGCGCCGCGGTTCCGGCAGAGCTCCCGGTGCTCGTGCACTGCTGCGCACCGGGCGTACCGGTCGGGGTCGTACGGCGGGCCGGCGCAGCTGGGGTGGGGTTCGACTTCGGGCTAGTCGACACCGGGTCCGAGGACGAGCTGGGCAGCGCGGTGGAGGCCGGGTTCGCGGTGTTGGCCGGCGCGGTCCCCGCGCAGGATACCGACTTGTCGGCGCTGGCAGATACGGTCGATCCGGTACGACAGTGGTGGCGGCGACTCGGGTTTGCTCCGGAGCGGCTCGCCGAGCAGGTGGTGGTCACCCCGGCCTGTGGCCTGGCCGGGGCGAGTCCGGCGTACGCGCGCCGGGCCATGGCGCGCTGCCGCGAGGCCGCGCGGGCACTGCACGAGTCACCCGAGGGCTGAGCGAGAAGGAGCCGGCGGTGGCCGAGCAGAGCGTCGACGGGGTGCCGGTCTCGGCGCGGGAGCGCCACGCCGTGCTCGCAGAGGAGATCAGCGGGCACCTGTACCGCTACCACGTGCTTGACCGGCCGACCGTCAGCGACGCCGAGTACGACCAGCTCATGCGCGAGCTGACCGAACTGGAAGAGCGCTACCCGAGCCTGCGCACGCCCGACTCGCCCACCCAGGGCGTCGGTTTTATCGCATCGACCGACTTCGCCCCGGTCGAGCATCTCGAGCGGATGATGAGCCTGGACAACGCGTTCACCGACGCCGAGCTCGACGCGTGGGCGCAACGGGTGGAGCGCGAGGTTGGCACCGGGTCGGAGTACCTGTGCGAGCTCAAGGTGGACGGGCTCGCGGTCGCGCTTGTCTACCGGGACGGCAGGTTGGTGCGCGGCGCCACCCGTGGCGACGGGCGGATCGGGGAGGACGTGACGCCCAACCTCCGCACGATCGAGCAGGTGCCGGATCGGCTGCGCGCCGCCCCCGGTGTCGCCGTGCCAGAGCTGGTGGAGGTGCGCGGCGAGGTCTACTTCCCGGTCGCCGGGTTCGAGCAACTCAATGCCGAGCTGGTAGCGGCCGGGAAGGCCCCGTTCGCGAACCCGCGCAACACGGCGGCCGGGTCACTGCGCCAGAAAGACCCGCGGGTGACCGCGAGCCGCCCGCTCAAGCTGGTCGTGCACGGGATCGGGGCGCGCTCCGGGTTCGACATCGAGCGCCAGTCCCAGTCCTACGAGCTGCTCGCCGGCTGGGGGCTTCCGGTCGCGTCGACCGTTCGGGTATCGCCCGACCTGGCCGGCGTCCGCGACTACGTTCGCCATTACGGCGAGCACCGGCACTCGGTCGAGCATGAGATCGACGGCGTGGTGGTCAAGGTCGACCAGGTGTCGCTGCAGCGCCGGCTCGGCTCCACGTCGCGCGCGCCGCGGTGGGCGATCGCGTTCAAGTACCCGCCCGAAGAAGTCAACACCAAGCTGCTGGACATCCGGGTCAACG
>DATAFN010000214.1:0-8019 GCA_036257435.1 Actinomycetes bacterium | reverse complement strand
CGGTTGACCTCGCTCGAAGTCACCAAATTGCGCGACGAGCTGGCCGGCCTGGAGCAGCTGATCGCCGAACTGACCGCGATCCTGGACTCCGAGGAGCTGCTGCGGGCCACCGTCTCGACGGAGCTGGCCGAGATTGCCGCGCAGTTCGGGACTCCGCGCCGAACCGTGCTGCTGGAGTCGGCCGGCGTGCCGGCAACCGCTGGGATGGCGCTGGAGCTCGGCGACGACCCGTGCTGGGCGCTGCTGTCCTCGACCGGGCTGCTGGCCAGGACTACCTCCGACGACCCACTGCGTCGCGGCGGCCGGCGGGCCAAGCACGACGTGATCGTGGCCGCGGTGCGGACCACCGCACGCGGCGAGGTCGGCGCGCTGACCTCGACCGGCCGCATGATGCGGTTGCCGGTGCTGGACATGCCCGCGGTTCCGCCCACCAACGACGCCCCGAACCTGGCTGGCGGCGCTCCGCTGGCCGAGTTTCTCGCCCTGGACAAGGCCGAGCGGGTGGTCGGGCTGGCCTCGCTGTCGGCGGACGGGCCAGGCATCGCGCTAGGCACCGCGCAGGGTGTGGTCAAGCGGGTGCTGACCGACTATCCGGCGAACAAGGACTTCTGGGAGCTGATCGCGCTGCGGGACGGTGACGAGGTAGTCGGCGCGGTCGAGCTCGGCACGGGCGAGGAAGACCTGGTGTTCATCACCAGCGATGCGCAACTGCTGCGCTTCTCCGCTACCCAGGTCCGACCGCAAGGACGCGCGGCGAGCGGGATGGCCGGGATCCGGCTGGGCGCGCGGGCGCGCGCGCTGTGGTTCGGCGCGGTCGATCCGGACACGGACGCGTGTGTGGTGACGGTTGCCGGCTCCAGCTCCGCGCTGCCCGGCACCGGCGGTGGCACGGTCAAGGTCGCGCCGTATTCGGAGTTTCCGGCCAAGGGTCGGGGCACCAGCGGCGTCCGCTGCCATCGGTTGCTCAAAGGCGAGGACGCGCTGCTGCTGTCCTGGGCCGGCGCGGCCCCGGCTCGCGGCGCCGCTGCGACCGGCGTGCCGATCGAGCTACCGGCGGCGACCGGCAAGCGGGACGGCTCCGGCACGCCGGTTCGCCAGCCGCTCGCGGCGATCGGATAGGCACTCGGCCCAGTGCTCGGCCGGGTGCTCGGCCGGGCGAGGTACAGGTGCAGTCCGCCAGCCGGTGCAACGGGTCGACCTTCCGGGCCATGGCAGGATGACGGCATGGCCGTGAGCTCATACATGGTGCCGCTCGGCACGCCCGCGCCCGCTTTCACGCTGCCGTCGCTGGACGGTTCGAAGGTTGCGCTGGCAGATTTCGCCGGCGCGCCCGGCATGCTGGTCGCCTTCCTGTGCAACCACTGCCCGTACGTCCGTCACCTGGAGTCGACCCTGGGCCCGGTGCTCGGCGAGTACGCGGCCAAGGGCATCGGCGTGGTCGGGATCTGCCCTAACGACACTGACTACTACCCGGATGATCGACCCGAGCGGCTGCGGGAGCAGGCGAAACGGGCCGGATTCGAATTTCCTTACCTGATCGACACCGATCAGGACGTCGCGGCCGCGTACCGGGCCGCGTGCACGCCCGACTTCTTCCTCTACGACGCGGAAGCGCGGCTGGCCTACCGCGGCGCGTTCGACCGGGCCACCCCGGGCAACAACCAGCCGATCACCGGTGAGCTGCTCACCGCCGCGGTCGAGTTGGTGCTGGCCGGCGCTCCGGTGCCCGAGCCGCACCGCGCCAGCCTGGGCTGTTCGATCAAGTGGAAGCCGGGTCGCGAGCCGAGATGACCCGCGGCGCGTTCGACGACCTGCTGGCCGGCAACGCGAGCTACGCCGCCACCTTCACGCACGCCGAGCTGAGCGCATCCGCCGCGCGCGGCCTCGCGATCGTGACCTGCATGGATTCGCGGATCGCCCCGCTGGCGGTGCTCGGCCTGTGGCCCGGCGACGCGAAGGTGCTGCGCAACGCCGGCGCTCGCGTGACCGAGGACGTGCTGCGCACGCTGGTGCTCGCGGTCTACCTGCTCGGCGTGAACCGGGTGCTGGTCATGCCGCACACCGACTGCAAGATGGCCTCGGCCACCGAGGACGAGATGCACGCGCTCATCGACGCGCAGTACGGAATCGACACCCGCAGCCTGGAGTTCCGGACGGTGAACGACCAGGTCGCCGCGCTCGAGCAGGACCTGGTGCGGATCAGGTCCTACCCGCTGCTGCCCGGGAATCTCTCGGTCGGTGGCGGCATCTACGACGTCGCCACTGGACTGTTCGATCCGATCGAGCTCTAGCGCCCGCGGGTTCGGCGGTCAGCGTCCGAGGCGACGGGGTCAGACCGGCCGCCGGCCGGGGAACCCGCAGTCCGCGCGGTGGTACCAATCGATGTCGTCATCGCCCTCGAGCCAGCACCACAGGATCGGCACCCCGTCGCGCTCGCCAGGGAAGTCGAGCAGCAGCGGCGCGATGCCCTTCACCTCGGCACCCTTCACACCAAGTGCCTCGATCCCGGCATAGAAGCGCGCCTCGAGCCCCTTCGCGTCCGCCAGCCCGCCGAGCCGACTGCTCCCCGCGTGCAACAGATCCGCTTGGATCTCCGCGAGATCCGCTCGCAGGACCAGCAGCTGGTCAATGTCCGGACCGAGCTCCGCCATGACCGTGCGGGCTTCCTCGAGAGTGAACACGCCCGCAAGTATGACGGGGCGAACGCCGGGCCCGGTGACCGGCGTCGATCGATCGGGGGGTTGCGGTCGAGGCTGGTCGGCGCATCGACCGGTCGTCTAGATTTCGATCACGGTTTGCGGAGGGACGATGGTGGAGCCAAGGGCACCTGGAAGCCCGGACCAGCCGGTCGATGTGCGCGAGCGGGTAGCGCGCAATGTGCTCACATTCGGCGCGGTCGTCGCACCTGCCTTTGCGATCGCGAAAATCTTCGTGGTCACCAACTTCGATCTTGACACCACGCTGGCGGTGATGCAGGGCGCGGGTGCAGTCAACGTCGCGGTCACCGCGCTGGTAGCCAGCCTGCCCACGCTGGTCACCTGGCTGATGCTGGCGATTCCGGTTGCCGCGTTCTGGGTCTACGAGCCTGGCGGTCCCGCCACCCAACGCTGGCTGGCGCTGCACCGCGATCTTCCGCTCGTGGTTCAGGCACTGCTCGTGTTCAGCTTCGCCGTCGCCCTGTTCATCGCGCCGTGGCCCGTGGTCCTCACCTGGATCGGATTGCTCGCGGCGAGCATCTGGCTCGTCCCCGCGGTTGCCGCCAGGGCTCGCGCGGCAGCCGGAAGCCTCGGTCTGACCTCCCGGGAAGCCGCGCAGCTGCGGACCGAGCGCCGGTTCCAGGGGCTGCGCCGCCTGCTGGCGATCGGATCGGGCGTGCTGCTGATCGCAGCGCTGCTCATCGACCCACGGCCCTGGATGCCGGCCGAGCGCCTGACCGCGCCGGACGGCCGGGTAGCGGTCGGCTATGTGGTCAGCGACGGCGAGTGGATCCGTCTGCTCACCGAGCCCGGGCGCCGGATCGAGATCTATCGCACGGATCAGATCAGCGCCCGAAAGCCCTGCCGGATTGCCCCACCGTCCCGCTACGCCTCGCCGTTCGAGCTGGTCCGCGGGCTGCTCCTGACCGGCAGCCGAACGCCGGTCGAGAAGCTGGACCGCTGTCCTGACCTGAGCTAGGCGGTCCCGAACGAGCCGCGCTTGCCGTCCTAGCGGCAGATGATGAAGTTGGGGTACGCGTGCCGTCCCGGTCGGTTGCCGATCTCGTCGATGGCCAGGCTGATCGCGAGCAGGTCGCCGACCGCCATCTCCAACGGTGGCTCGTCCGGCTGGTAGGTGTACCGGATCGGGTAGTCGACACCCGGCTTGCTGGTCATCTCGATGTGGCAGCCAAGCACATGCGTGACCGGCCGGGCCGCGGCGAAGCCGATGAGTCGATCGATGGTGTCTCGGAACGCGGGCCAATCATCAACGTAAAGCCGGCCGGGACACACGGTGTCGCCGGTGAGCAGGATCCCCGAGTAGGGGTCGTAGAGCGTCACCGCCGCCTCGTGGTGGCCCGGGCTGGCCACGCATTCCAGCACCCGTCCGCCGAGGTCGACCGATCCGAGCTTGTCGAGATCGTCGCCGAGCCCGAAGAACGCCCGGACCTCAGTGAGCCCGGTGCCGATCACTCTGGTGTCGGGCCGCCCCGCGAACTGGGCATCGCCGGCGACGTGGTCTCCGTGCGGATGCGTGTGCACAACGAGCAGGCCGTAGTCGCTGCGCGGATGCTCGCCGAGCCATTGCTCGATCAGCTCGTCCACGACCCGGCGGAGCGGGAAGTAGTCGGCGGACTCGGTCGCGCCGGTGTCGACCAGCAACGCGTGGGTGTTGCCGAACAGCAAGAACATGAACGGCGCCTCGTAGTTGATCGCCATGTTCTGCCGCAGGATCACCGTGTGCGGGTCGTACCGGTACACCTGGATGTCCGGATCGGTGTTGTGCTTGGCCGAGGGCGACCCGTGAATCCAGGTAACGTCGATCGGTCTCCCGACTGGTTCCTCTGGTGCGAAGTCGAGCCAGTCCATCGCGTGTCATGCCCGGCGCGGGCTAGGCGTCGATCCGCGATCGGTCGAGCAGCGCCGCCGACTCGAGGAGGAAGTCCTTGCGGGGCGCGACATCGTTGCCCATCAGCAGCTCGAAAACGCGCTCGGCATCCTCGATGTCGCCGAGACTGATCCGGCGCAGGGTGCGGGTCCGCGGGTCCATGGTGGTCTCGGCCAGCTGGTCTGCGTCCATCTCGCCCAGGCCCTTGTAGCGCTGGATCGGCTCCCGGATCTTCCTTCCGCGACGAGCCAGGTCGGCCACGGCGCGGCGCATCTCCAGGTCGGTGTAGGTGTAGATGAACTCGTTCGGCTTGCCGCCCTGGTGCACGACCTCGATCCGGTGCAACGGCGGCATCCCGGCGAACACCCGGCCCGCTTCCACCAGCGGGCGCATGTACCGGTGCAGCAGCGTCAGCAGCAGGCAGCGAATATGCGCGCCGTCGACGTCCGCATCCGCCAGGAAGATGATCTTCCCGTACCGGACCGCGTCGAGATCGAACGAGCGGCCCGAGCCGGCGCCGATCACCTGGATGATCGCCGCACACTCGGCATTGTTGAGCATGTCGCCGACCGACGACTTCTGGACGTTGAGGATCTTGCCACGGATCGGCAGCAACGCCTGGAACTCGGAGCTCCGGGCCAGCTTCGCGGTGCCCAGCGCCGAGTCGCCCTCGACGATGAACAGCTCGCTGCGCTCGACATCGTCACTGCGGCAGTCGGCAAGCTTCGCCGGCAACGACGAGGTCTCCAGCGCGTTCTTGCGGCGCTGCGCCTCCTTGTGCGCGCGGGCGGCGACCCGGGTGCGGGCGGCCGAGACCACCTTCTCCAGCAGCGCCCTGGACTGGGCCTTCTCGGCCCGCTTTGACGAGGTGAGGAACTCCCGTAGCCGGCTGCCCACCACCTGGGCCACGATCCGGGACGCGGCCGGGGTACCGAGCACCTCCTTGGTCTGGCCCTCGAACTGTGGCTCGGCCAGCCGGACCGTCACCACCGCGATGAGCCCTTCGAGCACATCGTCCTTGATAATCGCGTCCTCGTTCTGGCGCAGCATCCGGGCCGCGCGCAGGACGTCGGAGAACGTCCGGACCAGAGCACGCTCGAACCCGGCCAGGTGGGTGCCGCCCTTCGGGGTGGCGATGATGTTGACGAAGCTCTTGACCACCGTGTCGTAGCCGGTCCCCCACCGCAGCGCGACGTCGACGGTGAGCTCGCGCTCGACCTCCCTGGGCGTCAGGTGGCCCTTTGCGTCCAGCACCGGAACCGTCTCGGTGAACTCCCCGGTCCCGGTCAGCCGGATGATGTCGGTGACCGGCCGATCGGTGCCGAGGTACTCGCAGAACTCACTGATCCCGCCCTTGTATACGAAGGTCTGCTCGGTTGGCTGGACGCCGGTCTCGGCAGCACGTTCGCCCGGGCGTTCGCCAGTGCGCTCGTCCTTGACCGCGATGGACAGGCCCGGCACCAGGAATGCGGTCTGCCTGGCCCGTGCGTACAGATCGGATAGCGAGACCTGCGCCTCTTTGATGAACATCTGCCGATCGGGCCAGAACCGGACTCGGGTGCCGGTGACCCGTTTCGCGACCCGCTTCACCTTGCGTAACCCGGAGCGCTCGGTGAACGGCGCCGAGCTGCCGGCACCGGCGAACTCACCCGCGGTGCCGCGCCGGAAGCTGATCGCGTAGGTCGAGCCGTCCCGGTCGACCTCGACGTCGAGCCGGGCGGACAGCGCATTGACCACAGACGCGCCGACGCCGTGCAGGCCCCCGGTCGCCGCGTATGACCCGCCGCCGAACTTGCCTCCGGCGTGCAGCTTCGTCATGACCAGCTCGACCCCGGACAGCCCGGTCTTCGGCTCGATGTCGACCGGGATACCGCGCCCGTTGTCGCGCACCTCGATCGAGCCGTCGGCGGCGAGCACGATCTCTATCTGGTCACAGACGCCGGCCAGCGCCTCGTCGACCGCGTTGTCGATGACCTCCCACACGCAGTGCATGAGACCGCGCGAGTCGGTGGACCCGATGTACATCCCTGGCCGCTTGCGCACGGCCTCGAGCCCTTCGAGAACCAGCAGGTGGCGGGCCGTATAGCCATGATCGGACTCGCCACCCGACAGCAACGCGGTTTGCACGCTCACGCTGGCGAGACTAGCTCGGCGGTCCGACGAAGTCGCGGCGGCTCACCGGGAACGAGTGAAGCCTGAAGCGGCGAGGGACGTGACGCGGATCACCTCGCGCCCAGGAACCGGACGGGCTACCTTGAGCGTCTCTACAACAACACGGCGAACGGAAGGTGATCCGCGCCACGTCGTAGCAAAAGCGGGAACGGGAACGGCCGTGGATTTGTTCTGCGAACGGGCACCTTGATTAGCCACCGCAGAAGGAGGCGACGTTGACCACAGCACTAGCACCGACGGGCGGCGCGCTCACCGCGCAAGACCGCTGTGATCGCTGCGGCGCCCAGGCCTATGTCCGCGCCGTACTCCCCGGCGGCGAACTGTGCTTCTGCACGCACCACTGGCGCAAGCATGCCGATGTACTCCGGCAGTCGGCGGCAGAGATTCACGACGAGACCGACCGGCTCCAGCAGCCCCCGGCAATCGCGACCGACGAGGAGCGCTGACTGGCGAACCGGAGGCGCCGATCCAAGTTGACGCGCTGACCGCAGCGATCATGAGCCCGAAGGCGGCGGCCACACCACACTGGTGGCCGCCGCCTTCCGTCATGCCGAGGGCTTACCGGCGTCTCTAGTCCAGGTAGTCCCGCAGCACTTGCGAGCGGGATGGATGCCGCAGCTTCGACATGGTCTTGGACTCGATCTGGCGGATCCGCTCCCTGGTCACCCCATAGACCTTGCCGATCTCGTCGAGCGTCTTGGGCTGGCCGTCGGTCAGGCCGAACCGCATCGACACCACGCCGGCTTCCCGCTCGGAGAGCGTGTCGAGCACGGAGTGCAGCTGCTCCTGGAGCAGCGTGAACGAGACCGCCTCGGCCGGCACGATCGCCTCCGAGTCCTCGATCAGGTCGCCGAACTCGCTGTCGCCGTCCTCGCCGAGCGGAGTGTGCAGCGAGATGGGCTCCCGGCCGTATTTCTGGACCTCGATGACCTTCTCCGGGGTCATGTCAAGCTCCTTGGCCAGCTCCTCGGGCGTCGGTTCGCGGCCGAGGTCCTGCAGCATCTGGCGCTGCACCCGAGCCAGCTTGTTGATCACTTCGACCATGTGCACCGGAATCCGGATGGTCCGAGCCTGGTCGGCCATGGCTCGAGTGATCGCCTGGCGGATCCACCACGTCGCGTACGTGGAGAACTTGTAGCCCTTTTTGTAGTCGAACTTCTCCACCGCTCGGATCAGCCCGAGGTTGCCCTCCTGGATCAGGTCGAGGAAGAGCATGCCGCGGCCGGTGTACCGCTTGGCCAGGGATACCACGAGGCGGAGGTT
>DATAFN010000131.1:0-1806 GCA_036257435.1 Actinomycetes bacterium | reverse complement strand
CTCGCCGTCGCTGTGGAGCGCGGTCCGCGCCGCCTCGGCGATGGCTAGGATCTGCTCGCCATACCCGACCAGCTGTCGACCGGCCGTGGTGAGCCGTACGTTCCGACCGGCCCGCTCGATTAACTCGACGCCGAGGTCTCGCTCCAGGGCGGCCAGCTGCGCGGACACGGCTGAGGTTCCGTATCCGGTTGCCTCGGCAACCGCGCGCATGGTGCCCCGCCGGTGCAGCTCGACCAGGGCACCGAGCAGACGGGTCTCCATGGGGGCTTATTGTCCATGACTCATGGACAATAAGCCCAGCAAGTTGCGGTAGACGCGGATGGTTCGGATGGGGTCATATAGGGGCGTGGCTCTCGTCCGCGCCGCGCACCTGCCCGCACCGATGGTCGGCGCAGCCGTTGGGCCCACGACCGGCCCTCGGCTGCGGGCGTCCGGTGCCGGGCTCGTGATGACGTCGGTGTTTTGCGTTCAGCTCGGCGCGGCGGCCTCAACCTCTCTGTTCGCCGCGGTCGGCCCGGCCGGTGCGACCTGGCTCCGGCTGACTTGGGCTGCCGTAATCTTCATCCTGATCACGCGACCTCGGCCGTGGGCGATGCCGCGCCGCGACCTGGTCGACGCCGTTGTGCTTGGCGTGGTCAGCGCCGGGATGACATTGCTCTTCTTCGAGGCCATTGCACGCATTCCTTTGGCGACTGCGGTCGCCTGCGAGCTTCTTGGTCCGCTCGCGGTGGCGATCGCGCGCCGGTCCGGGCGGCCGGGGCTTGCCTGGCCGGTGCTGGCCGGCGTGGGTGTGCTCTTGGTGACCCAGCCGTGGCGGTCGTCGGCGGATCTGGTCGGAATCGGGTTCGCACTGGCGGCCGCGGTCTGCTGGGCGAGCTACATCCTGCTAACGCAGCGGGTCAGTGACCGCCTCGCCGGCCTGGCCGGGCTCGGGATCTCCATGCCGGTGGCCGCGCTGGTCGCCGCCGGTGTTGCCGCGCCACAGTCGCTAACTCGGGTAACTACCGGTGCCGTGGCAGCGGCGGCCGGGCTGGCGCTGCTCCTGCCGGTGCTGCCGTACGCGCTGGAGCTGGTGGCACTGCGCCGGCTTGAGTCTGCGGCGTTTGGCACCCTCATGAGTCTCGAGCCGGCGGCCGCGCTGGTCGTCGGGATCGCGGTGCTCGGGCAGGCTTCCCAGCCGGCCCAGACCCTCGGCGTAGTGCTCGTCACCATCGCGGCCGGCGGAGCCGCCCGGACCGGCCGACGGTCGCCGCCGGCACCAACCATCCGCGCAACACCGACTCTGACAGGAGAGTGAATCGTGATCAACGGAACGCATGTGATCATTTACAGCCGCGATGCCGAGGCGGACCGCGCGTTCATCCGCGACACGCTCGGCTTTCCCGGGGTGGATGCGGGGGACGGCTGGCTGATCTTCAGACTGCCGCCGGCCGAGATTGCCGTCCACCCGACCGACGGCGAATCGAAGCACGAGCTGTACCTGATGTGCGAAGACATCGAAGGCACGCTCCTGGACCTGGCCGCCAAGGGCGTCCAACCGACAAACCCGATCAGTGACGAGGGCTGGGGGCTGCTTGCCCCGGTCAGCCTGCCCAGCGGATCCGACCTCTACCTATACCAGCCCCGCCACCCGGTGGCTCTTGAACAGAGACACGCAAGGGCAGTGGACGATTGGATCATGTGCGACCTGTCTGGTAGGACCACGGTCGGCGTAGGCGCCAGCCGGGGCTTGGGCCTCGGATCGCTCGTGCGTTCACTGGCGCTGATGCTGGTCGAGAGCTCCATCGCCACCTGCGCGAGCACCGA
>DATAFN010000113.1:0-4771 GCA_036257435.1 Actinomycetes bacterium | reverse complement strand
GCGCTCGCCGGCAACCGGCTGGCCGACCTGTTCGGCTCGCCTGGCCCGGCGGCAAGTTCGCTGGTCGCGGTGCTGGCAGCGCTGGTCGCGGGCGGAGTGTTCGCCGTGATCGCGCTCGCGCTGGACGGCCCGGACGTCCGGGCCCTGCTGCGGCGGCGGTGGACCAGTGCCTGACTTCGAAGGTGCGGGCGCTCCGGGCGCTGACTCTCCGGGTGAGTCGCCGGGCGCTGACGCACGCGGTTCGCGTCCGTCGGGCGCTGGCGGGCCGCGGGTGCTGCTAGCGCTGGCCACCAGCGAAGGCGGCATGGGCCGACATGTGCACTCGATCGCGATCGGCCTGGCCGATCATGGGATTCCGGTCTCGGTCGCCGGACCGGAGTCGACCGACCGGGCGTTCGGGTACCGCGCTGCCGGGCTGCCGTTTCATCCGGTCGAGATCGCGACCACCCCGAAACCGGTCGCCGACCTGGCCGCGGCTCGCCGGCTGCGCCACCTCGCCTCAGGCGCCGACCTGGTGCACGCGCACGGCCTGCGGGCTGGGTTCGTGGCCGGGCTGGCGCTGGCCGGTCCGGATCGGGCGGCCCGTCCACCGTTGATCGTCACCTGGCACAACGCGGTGCTGGCTAGCGGAATCCGGCGCCGGCTGCTGGCCGGGCTGGAGCGGACCGTGGCCCGATCCGCAACGCTGACCTTGGGTGCTTCCCCCGACCTGGTCGAGCGGGCCCGACAGCTGGGCGCTCGCGACGCGCGGCTCGGTCCGGTGGCGGCGCCGCCGCTGCCTCCGGCCAAGCGGGAGCGGGAAACGGTGCGCGCCGAGCTGGACGCCGGCGATCGACCGGTGATCCTCGCGGTCGGCCGCCTGGCGCCGCAGAAGTCCTACCCGCTCCTGCTGAGCGCGGCCCGGCAGTGGTCCGAACGCCGGCCGCAGCCGCTGGTGGTAATCGCCGGGGAGGGGCCGGAGCGGCCGGTACTGCAAGCCGAGATCGACGCCCACGCACTGCCGGTCCGCCTGCTCGGCCACCGCTCGGACGTCGCGGATCTGCTCGCAGCGGCCGATCTGGTCGTGCTGAGCTCCCGGTGGGAGGCCAGGGCGCTGATCGCGCAGGAGGCGCTGCGCGCCGGCCGGCCGCTGGTCGCGACCGCGGTCGGCGGGATACCGGAGCTGGTCGGCCCGGCCGCCGTTCTGGTGCCGTACGGCGATGGCGCCGTGCTCGCCGCCGCAGTTGACCGGCTGCTGGACGATCCCGCCGAGGCGGCCCGGTTGGCGCAGGCCGGCCCGATCCAGGCCGCACGCTGGCCGACCGAGGTGGACACGGTCGACCAGCTGCTGGCCCGCTACCACGAGCTTGTCGCGGCCCGCTCGGCCCGGTGAGCAGGCCGTGATCGGCGCCCGACCAGCATGTCGGAGACTCTGCCGGACCCGATCCGTCCGGACGGCCTGTTAAGCTGAAGGCCCGTGGACAGCGCGGCCGTCACCGCGAGGACATCGACCACGGGAGCCCTCTTGGCACAGCAACAGCACACCAAGCACCTGTTTGTGACCGGGGGTGTCGCCTCCGCGCTCGGCAAGGGTTTGACCGCGTCCAGCCTCGGCAACCTGCTCAAGGCGCGCGGGCTGCGGGTCACGATGCAGAAGCTCGATCCCTACCTCAACGTCGATCCCGGCACCATGAACCCGTTCCAGCACGGCGAGGTCTTCGTCACCGACGACGGCGCCGAGACCGATCTCGACGTCGGGCACTACGAGCGGTTCCTCGATGTGGACCTGCATGGTTCGGCCAACATCACCACCGGTCAGGTCTACTCCGCGGTGATCGCCAAGGAGCGGCGCGGGGAGTATCTCGGCGACACCGTCCAGGTCATCCCGCACATCACTAACGAAATCAAGGACCGGATCCGGCGCGAGACCGGGCCGGAGGTCGACCTGATCATCACCGAGATCGGCGGCACCGTCGGCGACATCGAGTCGTTGCCGTTCCTCGAGGCCGCCCGGCAGATCCGCCGCGAGATCGGCCGCGACAACGTGTTCTTCCTGCACGTCTCGCTGGTGCCCTACATCGGTCCGAGCGGTGAGTTGAAGACCAAGCCGACCCAGCACTCGGTGGCCGCGCTGCGCAGCATCGGTATCCAGCCGGACGCCGTGGTCTGCCGCGCCGACCGGCCGATTCCGGGACCGGTCAAGCGCAAGATCTCGCTAATGTGCGACGTCGACGAGGAAGCCGTAATCGCCGCGGTGGACGCGCCGAGCATCTACGACATCCCGAAGGTGCTGCACTCCGAAGGCTTGGATGCGTACGTGGTGCGCCGGCTCGGGCTGCCATTCCGAGACGTGGACTGGACCAGTTGGGACCAGCTGCTGCGCCGGGTTCACCACCCCGCGCGCGAGGTCAGCGTGGCGCTGGTCGGCAAGTACGTCGACCTGCCGGACGCGTACCTGTCGGTCAGCGAGGCCCTACGGCACGGCGGGTTTGCCAACGACGCGCGGGTGACGATCCACTGGGTGCCCTCCGACGACTGCAGCACCCCGGAGGGCGCCGAGCGCGAGCTGGCCGGTGTCGACGCGGTGGTCATCCCAGGCGGTTTCGGCGTGCGCGGCATCGAGGGAAAGATCGGCGCGGTCCGGTACGCGCGCGAACATCGGATCCCAGTGCTCGGGTTGTGCCTAGGCCTGCAGTGCATGGTCATCGAGGTGGCCCGCGGCCTCGCCGGACTCGATGATGCGAACTCGACCGAGTTCGACCCGACGACTTCACATCCGGTGATCTCGACCATGGCGGACCAGCGCGACGTTGTCGCCGGCGAGCGGGACATGGGCGGCACCATGCGGCTGGGCCTGTACCCGGCCAAGCTTTCCGATGGCTCGCTGGCCCGCGAGGTGTACGGCGAGCCGTACGTGCAGGAGCGGCACCGGCACCGCTACGAGGTCAACAACACCTACCGGGCCGCGCTCGAGGCCGCCGGGCTGGTGTTCTCCGGCACTTCGCCGGACAGCCGGCTGGTGGAGTACATCGAGCTGCCGCGCGACGTACACCCGTACTTCCTGGCCACCCAGGCACATCCGGAGCTGCGCTCCCGGCCGACCCGGCCGCATCCGCTGTTCGTCGGTCTGATCGCCGCGGCAGTCGCGACCAAGGAAGCCGGCCCGCGGGTGGACGGGCGGCAGCCCGCCGTAGTCGCCGGTCGCGAGCAGGCGTCGGCATGAGCGCTCGACGGAACCGCTGCCCGCTCCGCTCTCGCTTGCGCGGGAAATCCGCGTGACCAAGGGGGTCGAGACCGGCGCCGACCCGCGTGCGGAGGTGCGGGACGAGCCGGAGCGGTGGCCGGTGCACGGGCGCACCGCCCGCTTCACTGGCGCGGTCTTCTCCGTCGCTACCGATCTCGTGCAGATGCCGGACGGCTCGAGCGCCGAGCGCGACCTCGTGCTGCGCCCCGGCGCGGTGGCCGTCCTGCCGTACGACCAGAACACCGATCGGATCCTGCTGATTCGCCAGTACCGGCACCCGGCCGGGATGGCACTGTGGGAGCTACCGGCCGGGCTGTGCGACGTGCCCGGCGAACCGCCGCTACGCACGGCGGAACGGGAGTTGTACGAGGAGGCGCACCTGCGGGCCACCGACTGGCGGACCCTGGTGCGGGTTTACCTGTCCCCGGGACTGACCGACGAGACCTTGATCATCTATGTGGCCCGCGGACTTAGCGAGGTCGAAGCCGGTGATCGGCACATCGGCGTACACGAGGAGGCCGCACTGCAGCGGGTTTGGGTGCCCAGGTCGGAGGTAGTGGACGGGGTGCTGGCGGGCCGGCTCGGCAACCCGGGAACCGTGGCCGGGGTGCTGGCCCTGACCGTGGCACTCGATGCCCCAAACGGTCTGGACGCGCTGGCCAGCGGTTAGCGGTTAGGCGGCGCGGTGGACTGCTGATGGCGTGACCCTGACCTGCTCCGGAGCGCGCTCAGTGCGGTACGGACCGTGTTGGTCCGTAGTGACAGTTTGCGATGAAGCCCAAGGTGATCTTCACAACTTGTAATGAGCTCGTGAGGGCCTCGGCGGGCTAGAATCAGCGCTGCCGCCGGGTTATCTCGGACCGCCGAGGGCACCCCGCTTTCTCTCCCTGACCTAAGGAACTGATTGCTGTGAAGGTCGGCATTCCGCGCGAGGTCAAGACCCACGAGTACCGCGTAGCGATTACCCCGGCCGGGGTGCACGAGCTAGTCCGCAACGGGCACGAGGTCTACGTCGAGCAGGACGCCGGCACCGGATCATCGATTCCGGACGCCGACTTCGTCACCGCCGGCGCGCGCATCCTGCCCACCGCGGACGACGTGTGGAACACCGGTGACCTGATCCTCAAGGTCAAGGAGCCGGTCGGCGAGGAATACCACCGGATGCGCCGCGACCAGGTGCTGTTCACTTACCTGCACCTGGCCGCTTCGCCGGACTGCACGAAGGCGATCCTCGAGTCCGGACTCACCGCGATCGCGTACGAGACGGTGCAGCGGCCGGACGGCTCACTCCCGCTCCTGGCGCCGATGTCCGAGGTGGCTGGGCGGCTGGCGCCGCAGGTCGGCGCGTACCACCTGATGCGACAGGGTGGCGGTCGCGGCGTGCTGATGGGCGGCGTGTCCGGCGTGTACGCGGCCAAGGTGGTCGTGATCGGTGCCGGCGTGTCCGGCATGAACGCCGCCGCGATCGCGCTGGGCATGCAGGCGGAGGTGCTGCTGCTCGACAAGAACATCGACCGGCTGCGGCAGGCCGACCGGATCTACCAGGGC
>DATAFN010000107.1:0-3792 GCA_036257435.1 Actinomycetes bacterium | reverse complement strand
ATCCAGGGTGCGAAGCGGACGCCGGACCTAGTCCCGTTGTGCCATCCGATCGCGGTGCACGGCGTGGCGGTCGAGCTGTCGGTTGCGGACGACGCAGTTGGGATCTCGGCGACCGTTCGCACGGCGGACCGTACCGGGGTAGAGATGGAGGCGCTGACCGCGGTGACCGTGGCCGCGCTGACCGTGGTCGACATGGTCAAGGCGGTCGACCCGGCCGCCGTGATCAGCGATATCCGGGTGGAGGAGAAGACCGGCGGTACGTCCGGGCACTGGCAGCGTTCGACCGGGGACCGAGCGGGCGATGAGCGGTGACGTGATACCGGCCGGTAGCCCCCAGTCTGCCGGGGAAGAGTCTGGGGGGCCGGAGCCTGCCGGGCCTAAGTCTGCTGGGGGGGAGTCCGTTGCGGCGCGATCCGCGCCGATTCGGCGGGCGCTGGTGGTGACCGTATCCAATCGCGCCTGGGCCGGCGTTTACGCCGATCGAGGTGGTCCGTTGATCGTCGACGGATTGCGGGAGCTCGGTTTCGCGGTGGATGGGCCGGTCGTGGTCCAGGACGGTGACCCGGTCGAGGAAGCGCTGCGTAACGGTGTCGGGTCCGGCTACGACGTAATCGTGACGACCGGCGGCACCGGGCTGACCCCGCTCGACCTGACCCCGGAGATGACCCGCCGAGTCGTCGACCGTGAGGTGCCCGGCATCGCCGAGGCGATCCGGGCGGTCGGCGGTGCTGCGGTGCCGGCCGCCGCGCTGTCCCGTGCCATAGCCGGGGTAGCCGGGCAGACTCTGGTTGTGAACCTGCCGGGTTCGACCGGCGGCGTTCGGGATGGGCTGGCCGTGCTGCGGCCGATCCTCACGCACGCGGTCGACCAGATCCATGGAGGCGACCACTGACGGCGGCGTTGATTGGGGCGACGGGATGGCCGGCGAAGCTGTCCGAGGGTCGAGTGCGGTTGCGCCCGATCCAAGTCCGTGACGCCGATGACTGGTACGAGCTGCGCGCCCGCAATCATGCCTGGCTCACGTCCTGGGAGGCGACGACGCCGGGTGGTGCGAGTCAGCAACTGACGTTCAAGCAGATGGTGCGCCGGCTGCGGCGAGAGGCACGCGCGGGGCGGGTGCTGCCGTTCGCTGTGCTGTACGAGGGAAAGCTGGTCGGCCAGCTGACCGTGGCGAACATCATCTGGGGGTCGGTCTGCAGCGCCAGCATGGGGTACTGGGTGGATCAGCGGCACGCGGGCCGCGGGATCATCCCGACCGCGGTAGCGCTGGCCACCGATCACTGCTTCAAGGTGGTAGGGCTGCACCGGATGGAGGTCGCGATCCGGCCGGAGAACCACGCGAGCCTGCGGGTCGTGGAGAAGCTGGGCTTCCGGCCGGAAGGGTTGCGCCCGAACTACCTGCACATCGATGGCGAGTGGCGGGACCACCTGCTGTTCGCACTGAATGCGGACGAGGTACCCGAGGGGTTGCTCACGCGCTGGAAGGCGACCCGGTTGGTGCCACCGTAGTCGCCTCCTCCTTCTCTCCAGTCACACAGATAACTCGCGACACACTGGTGCAGTCAAAGCCTCAATACGAGGTTTAGGGCTGACCTCGCCCTACCTTCGGTTACGTGGGTTCAGGCTTGATCTATGCGGTGATCGTCGCGGCGTGGGCCGTGATCCTGGTCCCGCGCTGGCTGGCCCGCCATGACGAGGGCGTGCCAATGATCATCGAACGCCGGCCGGAGGAGGTCGCGCGGGCGGTCGAGGACCGCGCGGCCTCGACCGGCCGGGTGCTCGATCGCCGGGCCCGGTCGCAGCCAGCCAACCCACGCCCGGTGCCTCGTCGACCCACTCGCCGGCACCGGCGGCACGCCGGGACGCGACCGCCGCACTCGGCCCGGCGCGATCCGGCCGGACGGGCCCGATCCGGTCGTCCCGCGTCATCGCCGGCCAAAGCCCGCTCGTCGGTTCAAGTCCGCCGCCTGCGGATGCTGGTCCTGCTTGCGGTCACCTCGGTGGCACTCGGCGTGGCTGGCGTCCTTGCGCGCGTCCCGCTGTGGGTCGCCGGAGTGGCGCTTGCCGCGCTGATCGGGTACGTCGGCCGGCTCCGCGTCGAGGTGAAACGCGCGCGTCGCCGGGACCGGCGGCGTCAACTGCTGGCTCGGCAGGCTGCCGCCCGCCGGCACGCGGTCCGAGCCGCCCGCCGCCGCTTCCCAACTCGCCGCCGGGCCGAGACACCGGGCCGGCCGGTGCTGGTCAATCCCGACGGCACGTGGAACCCGATCCCGCTTCCGCTGCCAACCTACGTCACCGCGCCGGTCGTCGACCGGCCCGCGGCGCGGGTGATCGACGTCAGCGCCACCGGCGTGGCCTGGACGTCGGGCCGGCTCCAGTCCGAGGTCGGGCTCGCGCCGGCTGTTGCCGAGACCGCCCTGGCCGAGCCGGCCGGGCCTGGTGCGGACGACCAGGACTTTCCGCTCGACGAGCGCGAGGCGGTCAACGGCTAGCCGCATCCGCCGGCGGCTCGACAGCCTTGATCGATTCCATGCGGTCCGTGCTCGGCTGGTACCATCGATCGCGATTTGGGGCTGTAGCGCAGTCCGGTAGCGCACCTCGTTCGCATCGAGGGGGTCAGGGGTTCGAATCCCCTCAGCTCCACCCAGCTCAAAGGCCATCACCAGCGAGGCAGAAGCCTCACAGGTCAGATGTCAACCAAAGCCTGGGCAGTCCCCAGTGCATTTCGAGAGTCAGGTACCGGCTAAAGGTGGCGTGTGTTGCACGCAGCTGGCGGTCAGTGGATGACCAACGAGCCGCCTGCTACCACCAGGTCCGGAACCTCTAGGCGCCAGGTGAGCTTGTGCATGCCCGGTAGGTCGGGGATGGCAAGCTCCATTGCGAACCGCACCGGAGTGTTGGCCGGGAGGTACGGGCGGCCGGCGGCGTCTCGGTAGGGCACATCGCCGCAGTTGAGTCGATAACCGACGGTGTCGGTGTCATCGGGCTTGCGGCTGACGTCGATCGCGTAGTCGGGGCATGGACTCAACACGACGTCTCGGCCGAGCGCGGTCAGAGTCACAGCGAAACGCAGGGTGGATCCAACAGACGCGTCCGGTGGCATCTGTATTTCGGCGTGGACGTCGACGAACGCGGTGGCTACCCGTTCGGACGTGTAGTCCTGCGGCTGGAAGCTGCGGACCAGTATCGGCGCACGTGCCGGGCCTTCCGGGTACCGACACGTAGACTCGCCAAAGCCGGCGATCTCGACGGTCCCGCCGCCGCCGGGCAGGACCAGGTCGATCCGGTCGTTGGTCACCGGGGTGCCACACCAATTCGATTCCCAGCCCAGGGTCAGCACAGCCAGGTCCGCGCCGGCGACCCGGACCGGATACCCGTAGTCGTCTCCCCACCCGCCCGGCTCGACCGGGATATCGGCGGTGCCGTGCGCGGTGACCTGCGGGCGCCCATCGAGTGCGCACCCGCTCCCGGTGGTGCTGAAGGTGACGAACAGCAGCCGCATCCCGGTCGCCGCGTCGGCCGACCGTTCGGCCGATAGCTGGTCGGCTCGGCAGGCGGGCAGGTTGGCCGCCGCACTCGGGTCGGGCGATGGCGGGATCGTTATGGTCGGCACCGACGCGAACCCGGGCTCCAGCGGAAGCCACGCAACTGTTCCGCCGGTTGCGGTCGCAGATGCCGCCGGCGAGACGGGCCTGACCGGCTCGTCGCGAACCAGGTCGGGCCGCAGCACCACAAAACCGATGAACAGGACAAGCCCCGTGGCAGCCGCGGCGAAGACCGGAGCGATCCAAC
>DATAFN010000005.1:0-3938 GCA_036257435.1 Actinomycetes bacterium | reverse complement strand
GCGGTCCGCGTCTCGACGATGTGCCGTGGATCGAGAATGTCGGACAGGTCGGTTCCGGCCAGGTTCAGGGCCCGGCCGGCGTAGTCGAGGGCGGCGTCGTCGAGGAGTTGACCGGTCAGGTCGACGCCCCGCAGCCCCGCCTGGTGTGCTGTCCGCAACGCCGCCCCGACCACCTGGTACGCGGTGCGATAGTTAAGCCCGCAACGCTGCATGACGTACTCGGCCAGGTCCGTGGCCTGGCTGAAGCCGGACTCCAAGGCAGCCCACATGCGCGCCTCGTTGACCTGCAGCGTGCGGATCACGCCCGTGGTCAGACTGGTGGTGCGCACGGCCAGGTCGAGCGCACGGGGTACCTCGCCGTAGGCGTAGATCAGGTTGTCGCTGCGGGCGGACGGGCTCTTGATCACGGCGAGGAAGCCAGTCAACCGGCCGATCAGCGTGCCTGAGGCGCCGCGGATGATCGACAGCGCGTAGGGGTTGCGCTTCTGCGGCATCAGCACGCTGGCCCGGCTGAAGCTGTCGGCAAGGGTCACGTAGTCGAACTCGCTGCTGGCCCAGATCTCCAGGTCCTCGCCGAGCTTGCTCTGTGTTCCGACCAGGCTGGCCGCTGCCGCGAGCATGTCGACCAGGCCGTCGGTCTGCCACATCGCGTCGCGGGTGTGCTCGATGACACCGTCGAAGCCGAGCATCCGGGCGACCGGCCCGCGGTCGGCCAGCAGCCGGCTGCCGTTCACGCAGCCGGCGCCACCCGGGCTGGTGTTGGTCCATGCCAGCGCCTCGAGCAACCGGTCCGCGTCGCGCAGCACCGGGTAGGCGAACGACAGGAGGTAGTGGCCGAAGGTGGACGGCTGCGCGTGCTGCAGGTAGGTCTGGTCCGGCAGCCAGGTGCGGCTGTGTGCCGCTGCCGTCGCCGCCAGGGTCTCGACCAGGGCTCCGGACTCCTCGACCAGGTCGAGCAGCTGCCTGCGCAGGTGCAGGCGTAAGGCGATCCGCACGGCCTCGCGCCGTGGCCGCCCCGCGTGCAGCCATCCCGCGTCGTCACCGATCTCCTGGGTGAAGTAGCGCTCGCGGCTGTTGTAGGGCTCCCCGTAGGACGGGTCGTAGGGAAACTCCTCGGCCGGGGTGTCGACAGCTCTGAGCAGCAGTGCCAGCAGCCGCCGGGTCGCGGTCTCCGGGATCATCCCGCGCCCGCTCAGGTCGAGCACGTGGGCCAGGTCGGCGTAATTGAGCCCGGCGTGGAGCAGCGGCGCATCGGCGTTCTCGAGGGCGAAGCCCGACTCGATCAGCTCCGGCGCCGGGCCCTCTTGTGGAGGGCCGATCCGGTGGCCGGTCTTCATGGCGTGTCCTCCAGCAGTCCGGCCACCGCGTCGAGCAACCCGCCGGTGTGCCAGAACACGGCCGGCCCGTCCCCGACCTGTGCCGGCAGGGCAGCCAGCGCCTTGGCCGTGTACACCGGGTCGAGCACGAGGCCGGCGTGGCGCAGCGCGAGCGCCGCGGCGGCAGTGCCCTCGGCCGAGGCCAGCCCGTGGCCGGGGCCGCGGGCATCGACGACGTGCACGTCGGCAACGTCTGGTGGCTCCTCGCCGAGACGTGCTGCCACCTTGCGCGACAGCTCGAGCACCAGACCCGCGACCTCCGCGGCGGGCCGACTCACGGAGGCACCGACCACTCGGCCCGGCCGGCCGTGCGCGACTATCCCGGCCACGACTCCGGCCAGCGTGCCGCCGGAGCCGGTGGGAACCACGACCGTCGGCGGCTGCGCGAGAGTTTGCCCGGCCAGCTGGGTCAGGAGTTCGTCGACGGCCAGCCGATAACCGATCGAGCCGGTCACGTTGGCCCCACCGCGCGGGGCGACGTAGGGAACGAACCCGCGGCCGGCCAGCTCGGCGGCCACGACCGGCAGCTCGACGTCGACCGACCGGCGATCCGGGTCGCCGGTCCACCGCACCTGTGCCCCCCAGGCGGTGGCGGCCGCCAGGTTCGGGTGGGACCTGACCGGCACCGGCGGGCCGGCGATGACCAGGACACACCGCAGACCGGTCTGCAGAGCCGCCGCCGTGGCTGCCGACACGAAGTTGGAAGCGAGCGAGCCGCCGGTGACGAACACGTCCGCACCCATGTCGCACGCCTCGGCCACCAGCATCTCCAGCTGCCGGGCCTTGTTGCCGGCGACGGCGAACCCGGTCAGGTCGTCCCGCTTGACCAAGAGCTCAGACTCGAGCCCGAGGGCCTCGGCCAGCCGTGGCGTCGCCACCAGCGGGGTCGGCAGTAAGGCCAGCGGCGTGCGGACGACGGGTGTGGTCACGGCCATGTCGTGGGCTCCTTCGCGCGACGGGACCGCGCGCTGGACACGACGGCGTCGACCATGGCCGCCGCGGAACCGGTGTCCGGCCTCAGCCCCGCGCGCTCGCTCTCGGACAGCAACCCGGCGTCGGCGAGGGCGTCGGCCATCGGCTTGCCGGCCGACCTGCCTCGCGCGAGGGCGTCGTGCAGCGCGAGCTGGGCGTCGTGCTTGCCCAACCGGGGGGTCAACAGGCGCAGTGCATGCTCGCTGCCCGTGTCACTGTCGAGATTCGCCAGCATGGCGTCGACGTCGACCTCCAGCCCCGCCAGCAACTCCACGGTCAACTGCAGCGCGGAACTGGTGAGCAGGCAGATCTCGGGCAAGGCGACCCACTCCGCCTTCCAGCTGCGGCCGTCCCGCTCGTGTTGTCCGACCATGCCCTCGACGAGAACGCCGGCGTTGGCGCGGACCAGCCGGGCCAGCGTGTCCAGGTGCTCGCTGCGCTCGGGGTTGCGCTTGTGCGGCATGGTGATGCTGCCGACCACACTCGCGGAGCGTGGCTCCCGGAGTTCGCCGATCTCGGGTCGCTGCAGTTCGTAGACCTCGGTACCGATCCGCGCCAGGGTGCCGGTCACCATGGCGAGTACCGCGCCGATCTCGGCGATGCGGTCGCGGGCGGCGAGCCACGAGATGGTCGGCTCGGCCAGGCCGAGCCCGGCGCAGAACCGGCGGCGCACGCTCAACGCCCGCGGTCCCAGGCCGGCCAGGGTACCGACCCCGCCGCCCAGCTGGCCGACGAACCACCGGGGGCCGCCTTCCAGAAGCCGGTCCAGATGACGGCTCACCTCGTCGGCCCAGGACGCGGCCTTCCAGCCGAACGTCGTGGGCGCACCGGGCTGCCCGTGCGTACGGCCGGCGATCACCGTGTCCCGGTGCCGCTCGGCCAGGTCGAGCAGCAGGTCCTCGATGCGGTGCAGGTCCTGCCACACTTGCCCGCACACGGTGCGCAGCGCCAGCGAGGTCCACGTGTCCGTGAGGTCCTGGACGGTCGCGCCGACGTATACGTGCCGGTGGATCTCGGCCGGCAACACCTGCTGTAGCGCTCGGATCAGGCCGAGGGTCGAGTGCCCGGTCACCCGAGTCTGTTCTGCGATCAGGTCGAGGTCGAGGAGCTCGACCCGCGCCTGACGGGTGATCTCTTCGGCGGCCGCCTCGGGCACCAGACCCTCCGCCGCCTGCGCGCGGGCCAGCGCGGCGAGGATCGTGAGCCAGGACTGCAGCCGGCCGCGCTCCTCGAACACCGCTCGCACCGCGCGGGTGCCCCACAGGTGCCCGTACATGGCCGAGTCGGCGATCCGCGCGCTCATCGGGAGCTCGCCAGATCGACGACGGTGTCCAGCGCGGAGCGCAAGTGGGCGAAGGACGCGCCCCAGGGAACGACGACGGTGTGCCCATCGGTCTCGATGTGCTCCTCGAGCAGACAGCACTTGGTGAGCAGCACGTCACCGGGCCCGGTCCGAACGTCGGCGGCCAGGTTGCGGGGACAGGTGTCGATCTGGGTGACGTCGTCGGCGTAGAAGAAGTCGTGGATCTGCCGCGACCGGGCACAGCCGAGCAGCGTCCAGGCGGCTCGCGGCGGTACCTCGTCGAGGTA
>DATAFN010000234.1:0-2810 GCA_036257435.1 Actinomycetes bacterium | reverse complement strand
GGCCGAGGGGGGAACAGGTACGGCCGACTCAGCGCGGCGATCGAGGCTGAGCTCGTTCCGGAAACACACCTTCTGGCCGAAGCCACGATCGACCGTCGGGATGGGTTGCCGGTCAGCGAGTTCGACGTCATCTCCGGCCTCGCCGGGATCGGCGCCTATCTGCTCGCACATCGTGCGAGCCCGGCGATGGGCAGCGCGCTCAAGCACGCATTGGACGCCCTGAGCGCACTCGTGGCCGGCGCCGGGCCGGACGGGGTGCCGTGGTGGTGGACACCGGCCGAGATGTTGGGCGACCCGGCGACAGTCGCGGACCACCCGAACGGCGCGCTGAACTGCGGCCTGGCGCACGGAATCCCGGGGCCGCTGGCCTTGCTCGCTCTCGCCCTGACCGAGGAGGCACCAATACCCAGGCTTTCGACGGCAACCGCTGCGGCCGCGAACTGGCTCAGCGACCATCGCAGCGACGACGCGTGGGGCATCAACTGGCCGACAATGGTCACCTTGCCGGACTCCCCGGACCGGCCCGACGAGCCGAGTCGCGCGGCCTGGTGCTACGGCGTCCCGGGCGTCGCACGGTCGCTGTGGCTGGCCGGCACCGCGCTGAGAGACGAGGACCTCCGGACGCTGGCCGTCGACGCGATGGCCGATCTATACCGGCGGCCGGTGTTCGCCCGCCACATCGACGCGCCGACCCTTTGTCACGGGGTCGCCGGTTTGCTGCAGGTCACGCTGCGGTTCTGGCACGACACCCGGGATCCGATGTTTGCTGCGGCCGCCGCCGATCTCACCGACCAGCTACTGGACAGCTACGAGCCGGATGGGTCGCTGCTCGGGTTCCGCGCTACCGAGCCCGGCGGTCACCGCCTCGACCATGCGGGTTTGCTCGACGGGGCCCCCGGCGTGGCGCTGGTGTTGCTGGCCGCCGCGACCGACGTCGAACCGTCATGGGACAGATTGTTCCTGCTGTCATGAGCGCCCACCCAGACCCGCGTCGCGGAGGTCGGCGGCGGCGCTCGACCGCGCCGCTGTACGAGCCGTTCGACACGGTATTGGTCCGTGCGCCGCTGCTGCCGGTCGAGGCCTACCGGGACCCTCCGCCAGTCACCGACGCCCTGGTCCGGTCCGCGCTCGCGGTATCCAGCCCCGACCTGCTTGCGCAGCTCGATCGTGACGCTGCCCGGAACGTGCGTGGCGGTCGGGCGTCCCGCACGCTGTTGCGGTACCTGATCCGGATGTCCAGCAGGCCCACGCCGTTCGGGATGTTCGCCGGCGTAGGTCTGGCCCGACTCAGCGGCACCACCGAGCTGGCGATTGGCACGGACCAGGTGCGCACCCGGACCCGTCCGGATATGGAATGGCTGCTCGCTGTGGTGGCCACGCTCGAGTCGCGTCCCGAGATCCGTCGAGAACTCCGGTTCCAGACGAATTCCGGTGCCTGGTTGCACCGGGGCCGGGTGCTCCTGCCCGAACGGATGCCGCTGGAGCCGGGCGGCGACGCGGGCGCCGTCGACATCCGGGCGACCGCGGTGGTGCGTCGGATCCTCGAGATGTGCAGCATCCCGACGCCGTGGACCGAGATCGCCGCGGTGGCACTGGACGCGCCGGGCGCCAGCGTGGACAAGGTCGACCAGCTGTTGACCCAACTCTGCCGGCAGGAGTTCCTGCTCTCCGAGCTCCGCCCGCCGCTGACCAACCCCGCACCGGCCCGGCACGTGGAGCACGTCCTGGCCGGCCTGCCCTCGGCCGCCGCCGACCATCTGGCGCTCAAGGACCTTCTCGACGCGATGGACGTGTGCGACCGGTCGGACCTGACCGGTCGGGAGGAAGCCCTGCGCGCGATCACCGGTGCGGCGAAGCAGCTCGTTCCGTCGGCCAGAGGCGTGGTGGTCCAGGTCGACACGGCGTTGCCGATGACCGGCGCCCGACTGGCCAGGACCGTGGGACTGGCGGCGGCACGCGCGGCCGAACTGCTGGTCCGGATCAGCCCGGCGTTCGGCGCGGACTCCCTTGGTGAGTTCCGCCGAGCGTTCGTCGAGCGCTACGGGGTGGACCGGGAGGTGCCGCTGCTCGAGCTGCTCGATCCGCACCGCGGGCTGGGGCCACCGCCGCCGGTGAGCACTCAGAGCAACCTGGATCCCGCCCGACTCGGAACCCGGCACGCTGCGCTTCGCCGGCTGGCGGCCGAGGCACTGCGAGATCACCGGCTGGTCGTCGAACTGGACGACGACACGGTCGAGCGCCTCACGACGAACGATCCGACGCCGGCGACCGCGCCGTTCTCGCTCGACGTGTCGGTTTTCGTGCTCGCGGAGTCGGCCGCGGCGATCGACACCGGCGATTTCCGGCTGCTGGCCGGGCCGAACCTGGGAGCGCAGGCCGCCGGGCGCAACCTCGGGCGGTTCGCGTATTTGCTGGACGCCGGCGGCGTACTCGCCGAGATAGCCGCGGTGGAACAGGACCGCAACCCGGCGGTCCACGCCGAGCTGGTCTATCTCCCGCGTCAGGGCCGGTCGGCAAACGTGGCGATCCGCCCGTCGACATACCGGCACGAGATTGTGTTCGGCACCACGCCCGGGGTCCCTGCAGACGACGCCATCCCGGTGTCCGAGCTCCTCGTCGGAGTGCACGGCAACCGGTTCCGGGTGCGGTGGCCGGGGGCAGCGGGCGAGGTGCATGTGCACCAAGGACACATGCTGACCTCCATGCTCGCGCCGACCGCGGCGCGTTTCCTGGAGGACGTCACCCGCGGCGAACGGCTGCCGCTCAGCGCCTTCCAGTGGGGCCCGGTCAGTGACCTGCCGTTCCTGCCC
>DATAFN010000219.1:0-17697 GCA_036257435.1 Actinomycetes bacterium | reverse complement strand
CTCATCCCGAACAGCCCCGGCACCTTGATGGACGCCGCCGCGCCCGCCGCGCAGATGACCATCACCCACAGCTCCTGCCGCGACCGCGTGTCCGCTACCGAGCTGCCGGTTCCGCCGGTCAGCACGAGCTGCTTCCAGAGCCGTTCCGAATGCTCCCGGGCGAACTCGCGGGACAGTTCGTCGAGGCTACCCGTCCGTTTGACCGCGACCAGGAACGCCTCGTCCGCGCTCAGGCCGGCTCCGACGAGCTCGTCGACGCAACCGCGGAGATGGTCTTCGAGCTCATCGGCGTCGGACGGCTGCAGTTCCCGGCGGTGCTGTACGTAGTGACGCCACTGCGCGAACTGCGCCTCCAACTCCTCCTGGCCCTCCCGCGCCGTCATGCCCGCCACTCCAGCGGGATCGCCGTCAGCGGTCTGCGGTCACCAGGGCTGAGCCAGATCTCCTTGAGCGCGTCCACGACCGTGTCCCACTGGCGGCGCTGCTCCACCAGCTCAGCCCGACCCTTGTCTGTGATGCGGTAGTACTTGCGCCGCCGCTCGCCGGTAACCGACCGCCAGCTCGACTCCATATAACCGAGGCGCTCAAGCCGATGCAGCAACGGGTACAGCAGCCCCTCGGTCCAGTCCAGCTCGCCACTGGACAGCTCGTTGATCCGCCTGAGGATCGCGTAGCCGTAGCTCTCCGCCTCGGCCAGGATGCCGAGGACCATCGGTGTCGCCGACGCGGCCACTAGATCCTTGGCGACCTTCAGAGACCTCACCCGCTCATACCCTAGAAGTGCAATGCATGGTACTTCTAGGTATTGGTGGACGCAACGGGTTCTCGGGCTGGGCCGCGGCCTGCGGCCCGGTTGAGCTGATCACCAGGTGGGATGTCTTCCGGCCGCTGCGGAACCTGCCGAGAACGCGGGAGGGACCGGAATCGATGATCCGGTCCCCGGCGGCATCTGTGCAGATGCTTGCGTGCCCGGGGAGGGACTCGAACCCTCACGGCCGTTTCGGACCAACGAGGTTTAAGCTCGTCGTGGCTGCCGATTTCACCACCCGGGCGCGGTGCACGTACCCGCCCGGTGAAGGGCCAAGTCCGCACACGCCACCCCGAAGCGTAATGGCTCTGCGCTGCGAAATGTCCAGTTCGGAGCGCTTCCCTGACAGCTTGTACCGACCGGCTACACACCGTGACCCCCCGACCCATGCTGCACGTGGCGCTAAACCGCCAGGTCAGTCCGGGCGCGCTGCGACTCGGGTGGTGGAACGCACCTAAGGCCTGGTCGCGGAACGTAGGCGGCAGGTCGGTTACGCTCCAAGCCACTCGACGCGGGTCGGCGGCAGGTCGCTGCGGCCATCCGGGTGGGTGCGCACCGCCAGCACCTGGTTCACGCCGATCCGCCCGGCTTCGAATGCCAAAGCCGACCCGGCCATGTACAGCCGCCAGACCCGAGCCCGGCCAGCCCCGGCCAAGCGGGTCGCCTCGTCCCAGCGACCGGTCAGGTTGGCCACCCATTGGCGCAGCGTCAGTGCGTAGTGCTCGCGCAGCGACTCCACGTCCCGCACCTCGAACCCGGCCTCCTCCAGGGACTGCACGGTCGAGCCGATCGGCGACAGCTCACCGTCTGGGAAGACGTACGCGGAGATGAACGTCGGGGCCGTCCGGCGCGGACCCGGCCGGCGCGCGATCTGGTGGTTGAGCAGCCGCCCGCCCGGCCTGAGCAGTTCGCACAGCGTGTGCGCGTACCGCACGAACTGGTCAGGCCCGATGTGTTCGGCCATCCCGATGCTGGAGATCGCGTCGAACGGGCCGTCGGCCACGTCTCGGTAGTCCTGCAGCCTGATGTCCACCTGGCCGGCCAGCCCCGCCTCGACCACCCGCTTGCGGGCGAGCTCGACCTGCTCGCCGGACAGCGTCACGCCCACGACGTTGACGCCGAACTCGCGCGCGGCGTGGATAGCCATCGAGCCCCAGCCGCACCCGACGTCGAGCAACCGCATCCCCGGGCGAAGGCCCAGCTTGTTGCAGATCAGCTCCAGCTTGGCCGCCTGCGCGGTCTCCAGCGTGGCGTCCGGCGAGTTCCAGTACGCGCACGAGTAGACCAGCGATGGCCCGAGCACGATCCGGTAGAAGTCGTTGCCCACGTCGTAGTGGTGGCGAATCGCGGCGCGGTCCCGGGACCGGCTGTGCCGACGGCCGTGCAGGCTCGCCTCCTCGGGTGGCGGCTGCGGCTGCGGCCCGACCGCGCCGAGCACCACCGCCGTCTTGATCAGCTCGCCGCGGTCCACCGGGCTGAGCGTCGCCTTGGACCTGGACCCCGAGTCGATCAGCGGGGTGATCGCGGTGAGCGCGTCGTACAGATCACCCTCGACGTCGAGCTCGCCGGCCACGTGGGCCCGGGCCAGGCCCAGCTCGTTGGGCTGCCAAAGCAGCCGCCGGACAGCGCGCCGGGAGCTGATCACCAGCGTCGGCGCGTCGGTGGGGCCGGCCTCACTGCCGTCCCAACCGCGGACCCGGATGCTCACCGGGGCGCCGAGGACGCGCTCGAGCACCGACACGATGCGCTCGGCCACGGCAACTGACCCGGACATGACGGCAACTCCCTTCGCCTACCCAGTCTGGCTTCGGTCGGACACGGCCCGACTCTAGGGTGTGCGCCTAACCGCTGGCGACCTCCCGGAACACTCCCCTGGGCTCGTGCAGCGTCCCGAGCGAGACCACTTCGCGCCGGAAGAACAGGGCCAGCGTCCAATCGGCCACGATCCGGATCTTGCGGTTCAGCGTCGGCATGCGACTGACGTGGTAGGTGCGGTGCATGAACCAAGCCGGCCAGCCACGCACCTTGACGCCGTAGACCTGGGCCACGCCTTTATGCAGGCCGAGCGAGGCAACCGACCCGACGTAGGCGTGGCGGTACTCCTTCGGCTGCGTGCCGCCCAGTGCCCGGACGATGTTGCGGGCAAGCAGCCGAGCCTGCCGGACCGCGTGTTGCGCGCTCGGGCTGCAAAACTCGCCCGGCCGGGTCAGATCGGGAACCGCCGCATTGTCGCCGGCCGCCCAGGCGCCGGTCATGCCCTCCACCCGCAGGTCGGCCCGGGTGCGCACCCGGCCCCGGTCGTCCAACGGCAGGTCGGTGTTGGCGACGACCGGACTCGGCTTGACGCCAGCGGTCCAGACCAGCGTGCTCGCCGGAAACTCCTGACCGTCGTCCAGCACGATCTGGCCGCCGACCGCGGACACCAATCGAGTGGATAGCCGTACCTCGATCCCGCGCGAGCGCAACTGCTCGACCGTGTAGCGACCCATGTCCTCGTCGACCTCGGGCAGGATCCGGTTGGTCGCCTCCACCAGCACCCAGCGCATGTCGGCCGGATCGAGCAGCGGATTCCCGTCGCTGTCCCGGTAGAACCGGCACGCGTACCTGGCCATGTCCTCTAGCTCGCTTAGGGCCTCCACCCCGGCGTAGCCACCGCCGACAATGACGAACGTGAGCGCCGCTTGCCGGCGTTTCGCATCCGTGGTCGAGGCGGCCAGGTCGAGCTGGTCGAGGACATGGTTGCGCAGGCTGATGGCCTCCTCGATGTACTTGAACCCGATGCCGTGCTCGGCCAGCCCCGGAATCGGTAGCGTCCGGGCTACCGATCCGGCGGCTACCACAACGTGGTCGTACTGCAGGGTCGCGGTGTCGCCGGCCTTGGTGTCCACGGTGACCGTCCGGTTCGCATGGTCGACCTTGACCACCCGGCCGTTGAGCACGCCCGCGTGCCTGAGCATCCTGCGCAACGCGACCACGACATGCCGCGGCTCCAGGCTGCCGGCCGCCGCCTCGGGCAGAAACGGCTGGTAGGTCATGTACGAACGCGGGTCGATCACGGTCACCCGGCACCGGCCGCGCCGAGTTGCCCGGCGCAGTCCGTACGCCGTGTATAACCCGACGTAGCCGCCGCCGACGATGACGATATGGGGCCGGCGGTCCGGGCTCGTTGCGGTCCTGGCCATGGTCACCACGCTAGCCGCCGGATGCCGAACCCGCGTCCGGGACGCCGGCGTAGTCGGCGGCGCGGCGCAGTGCGGCATCGAGCATCGGCTCGGTGAGCTTGCCGGTGAACGTGTTCTGCTGGCTCGGGTGGTACGAGCCGGCCAGCAGGAGCCGCCCCCCGGAGCTATCGCCGGCCGGGCCGGATGGGTCTATCGCCACCAGTTCCACGGTCGCGCCGTGGCCGAACGCCGGCCGCGGCGAGGGGATCCGGTAGCCGATCTGGCCGAGCACCCGCAACGCCGCTTGCCAGGCGTAGGAGCCGAGCGCGACGACCGCGCGAACCGTGTCTTTGACCGTCTCGACCTCCATCCACAGCCAGGGCTGACAGCTGTCGCGCTCCCCAGTCGTTGGCTTGTTGTCCGGTGGCGCGCAGCGGACCGCGGCTACTACCCGAGCGCCCAGCAGCCACTGCCCGTCACCGGCGTGCTCGCTGGTCGGCCGGACCGCGACGCCGAGCCGGTGCAGCGACGCGAACAGCCAGTCTCCGCTGCGGTCTCCGGTGAAGATGCGGCCGGTCCGGTTGCCGCCGTGCGCGGCCGGAGCAAGGCCCACGATGAGCAGGCGCGGGTGCGGGTCTCCCCAGCCGGGCACCGGGCGGCCCCAGTACGGCTGGTCGGCGAACGCCCGGCGGCGGTCCGCGGCCACCTGCTCCCGCCACGCCACCAGGCGTGGGCAGGCTCGGCACACCGAGATCCGCGCGGACAGCTCGCCGAGGTCGCCGGCAGCTGACTCGGCGAGCCTGGCCACCTCGGCGGCGTCAGTCGCGACCGGGGTGTCCGCGGTGGCCGGATCTTCCGGCCAGCCCGAGCCCGGCTCGATCACGTGAATCAGGATACGGACGGGTGGCGGTCCGGAGAGTGCCTGCCGTAGTCGCTAATGGTGCGGGCCGAGCGCGCGCACGAACCGGAACAGCTTGCTCCCCTTCACCCGCCGGTCGAGCGCCGGACCCGAAGCGTCGCGCGGCGGATATCCGGCGGCGGCGCGCAGCTCGTAGGCGTACTCCCCGGCAGTAGCGAACTGCGCGGCCACGTCCGGGTCGAAGTCGGCGAGCAACTCGCGCTGCGCCTCATCCGGTAGATCGTCGAGCGCGCCGACCAGCGCATTGAGGAACAGCCGAAACTCCTCGTTCGCGTGCCGGACCACGACCTGACCTCCGCTGTGTGCGGCCACCGGCCGATTGTGCAACCACCAGGCGAGATGTGCGGCCGCTGGCCGAAATGTAATCCGACTGGTGCGCGGTCGGCACCTGCCGCCGGTTCAGGCCAGCGAGCGCGCGATTCCGTCCAGGATGTCGTGCTCGCTGGCGATGACCTCCGCGATGCCGACCCTGGTAACGATCTCGGACAGGATCAGCGCGCCCGCGCCGATCACGTCTACCCGGCCCGGATGCATCGGTCCGAGCGACGCTCGTTCGGCGTGCGTCATGTCCAGGAGCCGGGTGGTCACCGCGTGCACCTCGGCGGCCGGGATCCGGGCGTGGTGGATCCGGGTCGAGTCGTATCGCGGCAGCCCGAGCGCGAGCGCGGCGACCGTGGTCACCGATCCGGCCAGCCCGACCAGCGTGCGGGCAGTGTCGACCGGAACCGTGCCGGCCACCTCGTCGAGCGCGCGACCGATGTCGGCACGGGCGGCCGCTATCTGGGCGGCGGTCGGCGGGTCGGTCCGCAGCTGCCGCTCGGTCAGCCGCACGCAACCGATGTCGACCGAACGCGCCGCCTCGGCTACGTCGGTGCCGAGCACGAACTCGGTGGATCCGCCGCCGATGTCCACTGCCAGATAGGGCGGCCGGGCGTCGCCAACCGGCCCGCTCGCGGCGCGGAGGCTGGCGCTGGCACCGAGGAACGACAGCGCGGCCTCCTCGGATCCGCTGATGACCTCCGGCCGGACCCCGACCGCGCCGACCACACCGGCGGCGAACTCGGCGCGGTTGGCGGCATCCCTGGTCGCCGACGTGGCGACGAACCTGATCCGCTCGGCGCCGGCCGCGGTGATCAGCTCACCGTAGGAGCGCGCCATCACGATCGTGCGGGCCAGTGCGTCCGGGTGCAGCCAGCCGGTCTTGTCCACGCCCTGGCCAAGCCGCACGATCTCGGTCCGGCGGTCGACGTCGACCAGCTCGCCGTCCCGGCCGGCGACATCCGCGATGAGCAGCCGGATCGAGTTGGTGCCGCAGTCGATGGCAGCGACCCGGGTCATGAGCTATCCACGCACGGCCCGTCCTGCCACCACGCGGGCAGCTCGGCCAGCACCTCCGCGCCGATCGGATTGGCACCCGGCCCGGCCGCGAGCGCGTGCGCGACGAGCACGTGCAGGCACTTGACCCGGTCCGGCATGCCGCCGGCCGAGATCCCGGCGATCTCGGGGACGTGGCCGAGTGCCTCGCGCCGCTCCAGGTAGTCCCGGTGCGCCTGGACGTAGCGCGCGGCGAGCTCGGAGTCGGCCGCTAGCCGCTCGGTCAGCTCGCGCATCCGGCCGGCCGCCTCCAGCCGGCTTACCGCCGCGGTCGCACGCGGACAGGTCAGGTAGTACAGCGTCGGGAACGGGGTGCCGTCGGACAGTCGGGGATAGCTCTCCACCACGTCCGGCAGTCCGCACGGACAGCGGTGCGCGACGGTCCGCAGGCCGCGCGGCTCCCGGCCAAGTTGCGCGGCGACGGCGACGGTGTCCGCCTCGTTCACCGTCCCGCCCGGGTCGCAGCTGGATTGACGGTCACGAAGCAGGTCTCGTCCGGCATGCAGTAATGCAACCGCTTCCTGGCCTGGGCACGGATATAGGCCGGGTCACTCCAGCGATCCCGCTCCGCCTGCAGTTGCGCGACCCGCTGTTCCTGCTGGCGCACCTGTTCGCGCATCTGGGCCATCTCCGCGCGCTGGCCGAAGTACTGCCGGATCGGGTACGCCAGCGACAGGCTGAGCGCGACAATCACCAGCGCGAGCACCGCCGCTCGGCCGGTGAGCTGGGTGCGCCGCTCAGTTCGCCGGCGGGCGCGTTCCGGCGCGGCCGGCAGCGCGTCGGCCAGGCTGGATCGGCGGCGCTGGCCCGCGGCCTTCGTGGGCTTGGTGGCCTTCGCCGTCTTGGCCGCGGCGCGGGCCGGGCCGGGCGGTCCGGCCGGGCGGTCCGGCCGGGCTCCGGCGGGTGCATCGGCGGGGCGGTTCCGGCTGCGCGGGCTGGGCCGGGCGCCGGAACTGCGACGAGGAGCGCTCATGGTGGCGGCCCCTCTCGTCCCGGCCGAGCCTGCCGACCCAATGCCAGCTGAAAGGCCCACCGCGGCTTGCCGACCCAGTATCCGACAAGCTGCCCGGAATGCCGCGGAACGTCGACCCCGCGTGGCGCAGCGCCATCCGGCGCCTAGGCCGGCTCTCCGAGCTGGCGGCCGAGCACGTCGAGCGTGCGCGACCAGGCGAGCGCGGCCGCGGCCGGGTGGTACACCTCCGGTTGCTCATCGTTGCAGAACGCGTGGTGAGTGCCCGGGTAGTCGTATACCTCGGCCTTGCCACCGACCGCCGTGATCGACGCGACCGCCTCGGTGATGCCCGGCGCGGCGGATCCACCATCGCCCTCGGCCGCGTGGATCATCGCCAGCTTGCCCTCGTACTTGTCCCACCGTGGCGCTATGGACGCGCGTGGCGGATAGAAGCCGACGGCAACGACGACCTCCTCGACCAGCGCCGGGCTCCACAGCGCGAGCGAGCCACCCATGCCGAACCCAACCGCGCCGATCCGGTCCCGATCCGTGCAGTAGCGAGCCAGATACCCGGAGGCGTCGGCGATCTCGATCGTGGCCTGGTCCATGGCCAGCCCGAGGGCCAGCTTGCGCGCGCCATCGAGATCGCCGGCCCGCGCGCCGCGATACAGATCGGGCGCGAGTGCGACATACCCGGTGCGAGCGAGCCGGTTCACCGCGCCGATGATGTGGCCGACCAGGCCCCACCACTCCTGCAGGACCACGACGCCGGGGCCCCTACCCGCGGGCGGCACCGCGAGATAGCCGAACCGGGTCTGTCCTTGGCGCCCGTAGCTTATGTGCTGGCCCATGGCCGGCCCTCCGTTCCCCGTTATGACGCATCCGAGCGCCGAAACGTTGACGCGACGCCCGAATTCGTCGTCAAGCCGCCCGTAGTCGCCGGCCGAAAAGCTCCAGCGTTCGCCCCCAGGCCAGCTCGGCTGCGCCTGGATCGTAGACCTCGGGCCGCTCGTCGTTGAAAAAGGCGTGGTGAGTGCCTGGATAGTCGTACACCTGCACCTGCCCGCCGGCCCCGGTGATGGCCTCCACCGCGGTGCGGATGCCCGGGACGCTCGACCCCCCATCGCTCTCCGCGGTATGGATCATGGCGGCCTTGTCGGCGTAGTTGTCCCAGCGCGGGGACAACCGGTCCCAGTCCAGCGGCGGGTAGAAGCCGACCGCAACGGTGATCTCACCGGACAGCGTCGCGCTCCACAGCGCCAGCGAGCCGCCCATGCAGAAGCCCACCACGCCGACTCCGCCCTGCTGTTCCGGCCGTTCGGCCAGGTAGCTCGCCGCGCCGGCGATGTCTTTGGCCGCGCGCTCCATGGCCAGCGCCATCAGCAGCTTTCGCGCTTCGTCGGGCTCACTGGCGACCGCGCCGTGGTAGAGATCCGGAGCGAGTGTCAGGTACCCGGCCTCGGCGAACCGGTCGGCCAGCGCGGTGATATGACCGACCAGCCCCCACCACTCCTGGATGACCACAACGCCTGGGCCGGCCCCGCTGCCGGGGACGGCCAGATAACCATCGCAGCGCTCGCCGTTACCGGCGAAGCTGACCCGCTCACCCACGACCGAGCTCCCTCCGGACACCGAAGTGATCACATGATGGCAGGATCACCCCGGCACTGGGGTTAAGCCACGGTAAAGCGTGGGAACGCCGCGGCCCCGGCATATCGCGCCGCGTCGTCGAGCTCCTCCTCGATCCGCAGCAGCTGGTTGTACTTGGCCACTCGCTCGGACCGGGCCGGAGCGCCGGTCTTGAGCTGGCCGCAGTTCGTAGCCACCGCCAGATCGGCGATCGTGGTGTCCTCGGTCTCGCCGGACCGGTGGCTCATCATCGACGCGAACCCGCTGCGGTCGGCCAGCGCCACCGCGTCCAGCGTCTCGGTTAGCGTTCCGATCTGGTTGACCTTGATCAGCACCGCGTTGGCCGCCCGCTCCTGGATACCGCGCCGCAACCGTTCCGGGTTCGTCACGAACAGATCGTCGCCGACGAGCTGGACCCGCTCGCCGAGCCGCTCGGTCAACGCCCTCCAGCCGGCCCAGTCGTCCTCGCTCAGCGGGTCTTCGATCGAGACCAAGGGATAGTCCGCGACCAACTGCTCGTAGTACTCGGCCATGTCGTCGGCGGTGCGGGCAGCACCCTCGAAAACGTAGCTACCGTCCTTGTAGAACTCGCTTGCCGCGACGTCCAACGCGAGGGCAATCTCCCGGCCTGGCGTGTATCCGGCCTGCCCGATTGCCTCCATGATCAGGTCGAGCGCCTGCCGGTTGGCGGGCAGGTTGGGCGCGAACCCGCCCTCGTCGCCGAGCCCGGTGGCCAGCCCGCGAGCCTTCAGCACCGACTTGAGCGCGTGGTAGGTCTCCGCTCCCCAGCGCAGCGCCTCGGCGAACATGCCCGCTCCGATCGGCGCGATCATGAACTCCTGGATGTCGACGTCGGTGTCCGCGTGCGCGCCGCCGTTGAGGATGTTGAGCATCGGCACCGGCAGCAGGTGCGCGTTCGGGCCACCGACGTAGCGGAACAGTGGCAGATCGGCCGAGTCCGCCGCTGCTTTGGCCACGGCCAGCGACACGCCCAGAATCGAGTTCGCACCGAGCCGGGACTTGTCCCGGGTGCCGTCCAAGTCGATCAGCGCCTGATCGATGAGCCGCTGGTCGTCTGCCTCGTAGCCGAGCAGTTCCGGACCGATCTCGTCGAGCACAGCGAGCACCGCGTTCTGCACGCCCTTCCCGCCGTATCGAGCCGGGTCGCCGTCGCGCAGCTCGACCGCCTCGAACGCGCCGGTGGACGCGCCGGACGGGACCGCAGCGCGGGAAATGATGCCGTCGTCGAGGGCGACCTCGACCTCCACCGTCGGATTGCCGCGCGAGTCCAAGATCTCTCGCGCCACGACTGCGTCGATGCTGGCCATCGTGTGGTACTCCCTCGAGCCGCGATCAGATCCGGGCGACCGCCCGGCCCGAGCTTACCGATCGCGGAACTCGCACCGGCGGCTGCCGGATCAGGTGGCCTGGTGGCGCAGCATGGCCCTGATCCGCCGGGCGATGGCGATCGCATCGCGCAGATCCTGCCGCGCGGCTCGCAACGACTCGCGGACCTCGTCCACGGCGGACCGGATCGCCGGCGCATCCGGGCCGGGCTCGATCACCAGCAACCGGTCGACCTGACCGGACACGGCCGCCGCGGCCGCGTCGAGCTGGGCCTGCATCGCGTCCAGCAGCTCGGCAGCGTTACCGGTGTCGCGACCGTCCGCGGCTGCCTTCTCGATCAGCTCGGCGAGCCTGTCGTGCACCTGGCCCAGCCGGTCGATGGCGGCCAGCTCCCGGTCGGCGACGAGCGTTAGCCGCACCTGCGGCAGCACCAGGACGAGGACTCGGTGGTCCTGCACCATGCTCTCGACATCGGCGCGCAGCTCCTCGCGCGTGGTCGCTTCGGCTACCTGGGTGCGCAGCTCGGTCAGCTCGGTCACGTCCTGGTCGATCAGCGCGCTGAGCGTGTCGCGGTGCTCGTCGGCGAGGTGCTCGGCCCGATCGACGCGCCGGTCGAGGCGCGCGAGCGCGGCCAACCGGAGGTCGATTCGGTGCGTCACCCGTGCCTTCAGGGCGGCCAGCCCGTCGTCTGGTGTGGTGGCGGTCTCGTCGGCCACGGTCGGGCCGGCCGAAGCCACCGCGGTCATCGCGGTGGCCGCGGCAATCAGCGCCGCGGCGATCGCGCGGCTGGGCTTGCGGGATCGGTTCACGAACTATCTCCTTCGCGGTGTGGACGGAGCCGGCTAGTCCGCGTCCGCGGGCGGCCAGCGGTCCTCCGCGAGCGTCGAGTCGATCGTCATGAATCAGCTCCTTGGTCGGGTCCGACCCGGCTGAGGATGCCGCGCGCAGGTAAACACCCGGACCAGGGAATGTTCGGGTTCTGTACGAACCCGGCGAACGGCGCCGAGGACCGCAGCGGATGTATGGGGCTAAAGACCGAGCAGCGTACGCAGCTGCCGCGGCGCCGGGCTGCCGTGAGCGAGCATCGCGTCGTGCCGCTCCCGCATCCGCAGGTCGGGGCGGGCGGCGGCCAGCTCCTTGGCCAGATCGGACAGCTCGGTGTAACCGACGTAGTACGTGGACAGCTGCGCACTGGTGAGCAGCGCGCGGCGCCACTTTCCCACCGCCTCGCCCTCCTCCTGATGGCCACGCCCGGTCATCAGCGCCATGGCCTGCGACTCGGGCATCCCGTACGCATGCACCCTGGCGTCGAGGATGGCATTGATGATCATACGCAGCTGCAGCTTCAGCTGTTGCGTCCGGACCGGGTCGCCGCCGTAGCCGGCGGCGACCATGAGCTCCTCCGCGTAGACCGCCCAGCCCTCGGAGAACGGCCCGCTCCAGAACGCGGCCCGCACCCGAGTGGGCGCGCGGAACCGCCGGGAGTGACCGAGCTGAAGGACATGGCCGGGCATCGCCTCGTGGACGGTCAGGTTGTGGATCATGTGATTGTTGTACTCGCGGAAGAACGAGGTCACCCGATCCGGCGGCCAGTCGGACGGGGTCGGCGAGATCGCGTAGAACGTGGGCAGCGCGGCGGTCTCCAACGGGCCGGGTGGATCGCAGTAGGCCACCGCGACCCCGCGATGGATCTCCGGCATCACGATGATCTCTACCGGATCGTCGTAGACGGTCACCAGGTCGCGCTCGCGGACAAACTCGGTGGTCGCGTTCAGTGTGTCTCTGGCCAGCCCGACGATCGTGTCGTTGTCCGGGTGCTCGTTGGCCAGCTCGTCGAGGACCTGCCGGACCAGCTCGGGCGAGCCGGCGCCGGCAGGCCGCCCGCTCAGCCGGGCAGCCACCTCGCCGATCTCAGCGGTGATCCGCTCCAGATCAGCCTCGGCCCTGGCCAGGATGGCCTCGGCATCGCTGGCCGCGTCCAATCGGTGCGCAAGCTTGGCGATGAACAGCTCGGGACCGATCCGCGGATCCCGGGCCGGCTCGCTGCCGCTGTCGATGGCGGCCAGCCGATCGCGCAGCCACGCCACGTGCTCGTCGATCGCCTCGACCGCGGCCTGCCGGAGCGGATCGACCTCGCGGCGCAGCGCCTCGGCCTTTTTCAGCGCCTCCTCCAGATCCCCGACGAGCAGGTTCCGGGTGCCCTCGAACTGGCTGATCGCGGTCTCCACGTGCACGCGCGGCATTGCGCCCAGCGCCGATCGGGCGGTGGCCAGCGCGCCCGGCACCGCGGCCATCCGCCCGGCCAGGCTGCGCAGCCGGTCGGGCAGCGGTGCGAACTCCCTGGCCAGCAGCAGGTACAGCGCGGTGCCCGGATTCGCGAGGAGCGGGTTCCACTCGTGCTCGCGGAGCTGATCGAGCTCGAAGAGCCGCTCCTCGACCCGCGCCGTCAGCAGCTCGGCGTCGACCGCATTCACCGGATCCAGCCCGGATCGGTCGAGCTCGGTCAACGCGCTGAGATGGCTGGCCAGCATCCGGCGCTCCGCGTCCAGCGCGGCCGGGCTGTAGTCGTCAAGCCGATCGTCGTGCCGATGCTCGCCCAGCGCGGTGGCCAGCGTGGGCTGGTGGCCGAGCAGGTCGTCCAGCGTCTGGTGGGCCAGGGCGGCAAAGCGCTCGTCGGGGGAAACGGTCATATCCGGACCCTATCCATCGGGCGTTGCGGCTGCCTCGCGCTCCTGCACCGCGGTGCGGAACCGCCGCGCCGAATCGCGCAACGCCTGCTCCGGGTCGATACCGTGCGCGTCGGCCAGCGCGACGACGCAGAGCAGCAGCTCGCCGATAGCGGTCTCGTCGACCACGTTGGGCGTGGTGAGCTCGGCACCATCCGGCTTGGCGACACCGTGCCGGCGGGCTCGGGAGACCAGCTTGCTAGCGTAGGCCAGCGCCGGCAGCCCGGACGGTATGCCGTCCAGCGCGGACGAGCGGTTCTTCTCGGCCGACTTCAGCTGCTCCCAGCGATCCTCGGCGTATTCCACCGGTGGCGCATCGGCAGTGCCGAACACGTGCGGATGCCTGGACACCAGCTTGGTCACTATGCCGGCCGCCACATCATCGACCGACCACGGCGGCTCGGATTGCTCCTGCGCGATGCGCGCGTGGAACACCACCTGCAGCAGCAGATCGCCGAGCTCCTCGCGCAGGTGCTCGTCATCTCCGGTCTCGATCGCCTCGACCAGCTCGTACGCCTCCTCCACCAGATAGCGGACCAGCGACCGGTGAGTTTGTTCGGCGTCCCATGGGCAGCCCCCCGGTGAGCGCAGCCGGTCCATGACCGCGACCAGGTCGAGCACCCGGGCGCCGGGCAGGTCGTAGGACCCGGGCAGAACCTCCAGCTCGGGTACCGGCCGGCCGGCACCGGCAGCGTTCACCATGAGCCGCGCCAGCGCGTCCCCTACCGGTGGCGTTTCATCCTCGCCGGTAAGCCAGATCACCGTGCCGGCGCCGGCAGCCGTCGCCGCATCGAGCAGGTCGGCGGGAGCCTGCGCTGCCGGCACCACCTGGGCCTGGATACCGGCCTCGGCCAGGTAGGGCAGCAGCGGATGCTCGGTCGATCCCGTCCACACCTCGGCCGCGTCCCGCAAGGCCTGCCAGGCCGGCCAGGACAGCAGCCCGGCCGCGACCCGTGGGCTGCTGGACAGTACGACTAGCCGGCCGGTCACTGCCCCGGCGGGACGGCCGGCCCGGACGCGGGCACCGAAAGCTCGTTGCCGGTGGCCGAGACCTGCCCGGTCTTCGGGTCCCAGGCCCCGTAACGCGGGTTGACGCTCACGCCAAGGCCCTGCGCGACCTCGTTGAGCAAGGCGTTGATCTCCTGCTGCGCGGCCGCCGTGTCGGCGTCCGACGTGGATCCACCGGTTACTGATTTGGTCAACGCGTCGCTGATCAGGAAGTCCTGGACGAATGTGCGCAGGTCACCGGGCGCAATGTTCTGCGCGACCACCTGCTCCTGGAACCCCTGCTCGCCACCGAAGCGGATTTCCAGGTCGGCGATGGTCTGGTCGATCTGGCCGTCGGTCACCGTTATCCCGCGCTGGGCGCCGGCGCGGAGCACGACCTCATGGCTGATCAATCGCTGGATCTGCTCGCGGGCCAGCTCGTCGGCCGCCGTCGGCTCGAGCCCGTACTGGGCTCGAGCAGTGCTGACCGCATCCACCTTGCCCTGGATCACCGAGATCGGGAAGCGTTGCTGGTCGATGATCACCGCGGCGCCGGCCTTGGCCGGACCGCAACCGGTCAGGGCCAGCCCCGCAGCGAGAACCAGTCCGGCTATCGCCGGCCCACGTATCCGCAAGCTACCGATCACGAGCGCTCTTCCTTCGTAGTGGCCGGCGCCGGCCCGGGCGAACCGTCGGCGATCACTGTCTCGACGAGGTTGCGGCACCACCCGAGCAGCTCTTGGTCACGCAACGGCTCACCACCGAACGACGCGGTCGCCGGCCTCGGTACCAGGATGGTACGCACTGCCGGCTTGACCACGCTGCGCGGGTAGAGCCGCTTGAGTCGCAGCTGGCGTGACTCGGCCAGCTCGACCGGGGCGAACCGGATCTGCGAGCCGGTGAGCGTCACCTCGGACAGGCCGAGCTCCGCCGCCCTGGCCCGGAACCGCGCCACCTCTAGCAGGTTCGCCACCTCGATCGGGAACTGCCCGTACCGGTCGGTGAGCTCCTCGCTGACCGAGGTGACGTCCGCATCCGAGCCGACCGATGCGATCCGCTTATAGGCCTCCAGCCGCAGCCGCTCACCCGGGATGTAGTCGTGCGGCAGGTGCGCGTTGATCGGCAGCTCCACCTTGGTCTCCGGGCGCTCGGCAGCCCGCTCGCCGCGGAACTCGGCCACCGCCTCGCCCACCAGCCGGACATACAGATCGAAGCCGACGCTCGCGATGTGCCCGGACTGCTCGCCGCCGAGCAGGTTCCCGGCCCCCCGGATCTCCAGGTCCTTCATCGCCACGTACATGCCCGCGCCCAACTCGGTGTGCTGCGCGACGGTCGACAGCCGCTCGTGCGCGGTCTCGGTCAGCGGTCGCTCCGGCGGGTAGAGGAAGTAGGCGTACGCCCGCTCCCGGCCGCGCCCCACCCGGCCGCGCAACTGGTGCAACTGCGCCAGCCCGAGCAGGTCGGCGCGCTCGACGATGAGCGTGTTCGCGTTGGAGATGTCAAGCCCGCTCTCCACGATCGTGGTGCAGACCAAGACGTCGTACTCCTTTTCCCAGAACCCGACGATGAGCCGCTCCAGCACGTGCTCGTTCAACTGGCCGTGGGCGACCGCGATCCGGGCCTCCGGCACCAGCCCACCAAGCCGCCGAGCGGCCTTCTCGATCGACTCGATCCGGTTGTGGATGTAGAAGACCTGGCCCTCCCGGAGCAGCTCCCGGCGCACCGCGGCGGCGATCTGCTTGTCGTCGTAGGGGCCGACGAACGTCAGCACCGGGTGCCGCTCCTCCGGCGGGGTCGCGATCGTGGACATCTCCCGGATTCCGGTGATCGCCATCTCCAGCGTGCGCGGAATCGGAGTGGCGGACATGGTGAGTACATCGACGGAGGCGCGCAGCGCCTTCAGATACTCCTTGTGCTCCACTCCGAAGCGCTGCTCCTCGTCGACGATGACCAGGCCGAGGTTGCGGAACTGGACCGAGCCGGACAGCAGCCGGTGGGTGCCGATGACGATGTCGATCGAGCCGCTGGCCAGGCCGGCGATGACCTCCTCCGCCTCCTTGTCGGTCTGGAATCGGGACAGCGCCTTCACCACGATCGGGAAGTTCGCGTAGCGCTCGCTGAACGTGGAAATGTGCTGCTGGACGAGCAGCGTGGTCGGCACCAGCACCGCCACCTGCTTGCCGTCCTGGACCGCCTTGAACGCCGCCCGGACCGCGATCTCGGTCTTGCCGTAGCCGACGTCGCCGCAGATCAGCCGATCCATCGGATACGGCTCTTCCATGTCGGCCTTGACCTCGTTGATCGCGGCCGCCTGATCCGGCGTCTCCACGTACGGGAAAGCGTCCTCGAGCTCGCGCTGCCACGGCGTGTCCGGCTCGAACGCGTGACCGGGCGCCGAAGTGCGGGCGGCGTACAGCCGGATCAGCTCGGCGGCAATCTCCCGTACCGCCTTGCGGGCCCGGCCCTTGGCCTTCTGCCAGTCCGCGCCGCCGAGCCGGTGCAGCGACGGCGACTCCCCGCCGACGTACCGGGTGACCAGCTCGAGCTGATCGGTCGGCACGTAGAGCCGGTCGCCCGGCTGGCCACGCTTGCTCGGCGCGTACTCGATGACCAGGTACTCCCTGGTCGCGCCGGCCACCGTACGCTGCACCATCTCGACGTAACGGCCGACCCCGTGATGCTCGTGGACGACGAAGTCGCCGGGCTGCAGCTGTAGCGGGTCAATCGTGTTACGGCGCCGGGACGGTAGCCGACGCATGTCCTTGGTCGACGACCGCTGGCCGGCGATGTCCTCCTCGGTGAGCACCGCGGCCCGCAGTTCGGGCGACACGAAGCCGTGATCGATGGTCCCGGTTGCGACGTGCACCACCGCGGGATCGGGCGCGGCGTCCAACCCGGGGTCGAGCCGGGCCGGCACACCCTGGCCCCGCAGCACCTCGACCAGGCGCTCGGCCGGACCATGCCCCTCGGTGACCAGCACGACCCGCCAGCCCTCGCCGAGCCAGCCCTTGACGTCGGCAAGCGCCCTGGCAGTGTCACCGCGGTAGGCCTCGACCGCGTGCGCCTTGGTCAGCGTCGTCTCGCTGAGGTCGGCCTCGATCAGCTCCTCGTCCCGGCTGAACGGCGTGATGCTCCACCACGGCACCTCGGCGTCCCGGGCGTGCTCGCGTACCTCGGCGATCGAGCGCAACGCGGCCGCACCCAGGTCGATCGGGGGCTTCGCCCCCGCTCCCGCCCGGGCGGTGCTTTCGCGAGCACCAGCGGCGCTCGCCCAGGACGCATCGAGGAACTCCTGGCTGGTGCGGACCAGATCGGCTGCCCTGGTGCGTACCCGTTCCGGATCGCACACGACCACGTGGGTGCCGGCCGGAAGCTGGTCGACCAGCATGACCATCTCGTCGGCCAGCACCGGGCTGAGCGCTTCCATACCCTCGACCGCGATGCCCTCGGAGATCTTGCCAAGTAGATCGTCCAGTTCCGGGTGCTCGGTTCGCAGCCGGGCGGCGCGCTCCCGGACCGGCTTGGTCAGCAGCAGCTCCCGGCACGGGGGTGCCCACAGGCCGTGCTCGGCGATCTCCAGGCTGCGCTGGTCCGCCACCTTGAAGTAGCGGACCTCCTCCACGGTGTCGCCCCAGAACTCGACCCGCAGCGGGTGCTCCTCGGTCGGCGGGAACACGTCGAGCAGACCACCGCGAACCGCGAACTCGCCGCGCTTCTCTACCAGATCCACCCGGGTATAGGCGGCATCGACCAGACCCTGGGCCAGTTCGTCGAGCTCGATCTCGTCTCCGATC
>DATAFN010000199.1:0-6715 GCA_036257435.1 Actinomycetes bacterium | reverse complement strand
CGCGGGGGGTGCTCTACCACCGGTACGAGTTGGGCGCGGACGGCCTGCTGCGCTCGGCCCAGATCGTGCCGCCAACCTCGCAGAACCAGGCGACCATCGAGGAGGACCTGCGCCGGTTCGTGGCCAGCCGGCTCGACCTGCCGGACGAGCGGCTGCGCTGGGAGTGCGAGCAGGCCATCCGCAACTACGATCCGTGCATTTCCTGCTCGGCCCATTTCCTCGACCTCACCGTGGAGCGGCTATGACGGCGGTCGTCATCGGGGTGGGCAACGAGTTCAGGCACGACGACGGAGCTGGGCTCGCTGTGATCGAGCGGCTCGAGCGGCTTGCGCCACCCGTGCCGGAACTTCGGCTAGCGATCACCGACGGGGAACCGGCCCGGCTGCTCGAGCTGTGGTCGGGCGCCGAGGTGGCCGTTGTGGTGGACGCCGTGCACAGCCACGCAGTGAGCGAACCAGGACGGATCCACCGGCTGGTCGTCGACCGACCGCTCCCAGGTGAGACAGGGGCGGCCAGCTCGCACGGGCTCGGGCTGGGTGCGGCCGTCGAGCTGGCCATCGCTCTAGACCGGATGCCGCGCCGGCTGGTGCTGCTGGCCGTCGAGGGTGCGGACTTCAGTGTCGGGCTCGGACTGAGCTCGCACGTGGCCGGCGCCGTGGACCGGCTCGTGGTCGAGGCGTTGGCCGCCGTGGGCGCGCCGATTCCGGGCGGCGCGAGCGAGGCCGGTAGCCGTGACGAAGCGGAGCCGGTTCGGTGAGCGCGCACAGCTTGGCGACCGAGCACACCAGCCCTGCGACTACCACCGCGAGGTCGGCCCGGCGAATCACGGTCCACGGCACGGTTCAGGGCGTGGGGTTCCGGCCCTTTGTATACCGGTTGGCGACGTCGCTCGGCCTGGACGGCTGGGTTCGCAACGCCGGTGGACACGTCGTGGTTGAGGCGGCCGGAGCGCCCACCGCGCTGGACCTGCTGACCCAGCGACTGCGCACGGACGCGCCGCCGCTGGCCGTGGTCACCCGAGTGAACTCGATCGAGCTCAGCGGCCCACCCGTGCCGGGCGGGTCAGGCTTCGCCGTCAACGAGAGTCGCCCGACCGGCCGAACCGAGCGAGACCTTCCCCCCGACGTCGCTACCTGCGCCGACTGCCTGGCTGAGCTGTTCGACCCGGCTGATCGGCGGTTCCGCTATCCGTTCATCAACTGCACGAACTGCGGGCCCCGAGCAACGATCATCGGGGGCCTGCCGTACGACCGGGAACGGACGACCATGGCGACGTTCCGGCTGTGTACGGACTGTGCGGCCGAGTACACCGACCCGACCAACCGCAGGTTCCACGCCGAGCCGGTGGCCTGCCCAGCATGCGGTCCGCGCCTGTCGTGGCGGGAGACGGAGGGCCTGCCCGGCTCCTCGGCGCTGACCGGTGAGGCGGCGTTGCGGCACGCCGCGGCGCGCATCGCCGCCGGCGAGATCGTCGCGGTGAAGGGACTGGGCGGTTACCAGTTGATCTGCGACGCCACTCGGCCGGACACGGTAGCCAGGCTGCGGACGCTGAAACGGCGCCCGGCCAAGCCGTTCGCGATCATGGTCCCGGGCTTGCCGGCCACCCGGAGGCTCGCCTGGCCGACTCACGCCGAGGAGCACCTGCTGACCTCGATCGCCCGGCCGATTGTGCTGATCCGGGCTCGGCGGCGCGGCCGGCCTCGGCTGGCCACCGGGATCCACCCCAGCAGCAACCGGGTCGGCATCTTCCTGCCCTACACTCCGCTGCACCACCTGCTGCTGGGCGAGCTCGACCGTCCGCTCGTCGTAACGAGTGGTAACCGGGCCGAGGAACCGATCGCCATCGACGACACGGCCGCGCTCCGGCAGCTCGGCGACCTGGTCGATGGCTTCCTCTACCACGACCGGCCCATCCTGGCGCGCTACGACGACTCGGTCACCCGGGTGGTCGGCCGGTCCGAGTCGGTGGTGCGCCGTGCGCGAGGTTACGCGCCCGCCCCACTGGCCGTGCCGGTGCCGGCTTCCCGGCCGTTGCTTGCGGTGGGCGCCCAGCTCAAGCACACCTTCGCGATCGTCAGTGGCGACCGAGCCGTGCTCGGCCCGCACGGCGGCGACCTCGAGGACGCGGACACCATGGACGCGTTCACCTCCACCCTCGACCATCTGTGCGGCCTGCTGGGCACCGAGCCCGAGCTGGTCGCCCACGACCTGCATCCCGGATACCTGTCCACCCAATACGCGACCGGCCACTGGCCGGCCGGTCGCCGGGTTGCCGTGCAACACCACCACGCGCACGTCGCATCCTGCGCCGCCGAGCACGGCGTGACCGGTCCGGTCATCGGCGTTGCCTACGACGGCCTGGGTCTCGGCGACGACGGCACGCTGTGGGGCGGCGAGATCCTGCTGGCCACCCTGACCGGGTACCGGCGGCTGGCCAGGTTCGCCACCGCGCCGCTGCCCGGCGGCGCCGCGGCAATCCGCCGGCCAGCGCGGATGGCGCTGGGCTACCTGTTCGGCGCCGAGCCGCTGGGCTCGCAGCCACTCCCGGCAGACTTGGTCCGGACGTTCGCCGACCGGAAGGATCCCGGTGAGGTGCAGGCCGTCCGGCGAATGATCGAGAGGTCGGTGAACAGCCCACGCGCCTCCAGTGCGGGTCGCCTGTTCGACGCCGTGGCCAGCCTGCTCGGGCTGCGGGACACCGCCACCTATGAAGGCGAGGCCGCGGTCGCGCTGGAGGCGATGGCCGGCACCGACCGGCCGGCTGAGCTGCCCTGGCGGCTCGCTCGGTGGGGGGAGGGGTGGGTGTACGACGTCGTTCCGACCCTACGGGCCGTGCTCGCCGGGCAGGTGGAGGGCCGACCGGAGAGCGAGCTGGCCGCCGCCTTCCATCAGACGATCGTCGCGGTCACGGTCGCCCTGTGCGAGCAGGCGGTTCGGGCCACCGGAGTCCGCACTGTCTGCCTGTCCGGCGGCTGCTTCCAGAACCAGCGCTTGGCGACCGAGGTACCCGTGGCGCTGCGGTCCGCCGGGCTGCGGGTCCTGATCAACCGGCGGGTCCCGGTAAATGATGGGGGCATCAGCTACGGCCAGGCGGCCATCGCTGCGGCCCGGACCGCGGGAGCGTGATGATCTCATGTGCCTAGGCATACCTGGCCGAGTGATCGAGCTCGCGGATTCCGACGGCCTGCTCATGGGCACGATCGACTTCGCCGGTGTCCGCAAGCAGGTGTGCCTGGCCTACGTACCCGAGGTGATGCTGGGCGAGTACGTGATCGTACACGTCGGCTTCGCCATCAGTCGGGTGGACGAGGCAGAGGCGGAGCGCACCCTTGCCGTCTTGCGGGCCATGGGAGACGCGGTCGCCGCGGAGCTCGGCGAGCCGCTGCCGGACCCGGAGGGTGCCGCGTGAAATACCTCGACGAGTACCGCGATCCGGTCCTCGCCCGACGGCTGCTGGGCGAGTTGGCCGCGGCGGCGACCCGGCCGTGGACGGTCATGGAGGTGTGCGGCGGGCAGACCCATACGATCGTCCGCCAGGGCATCGACGAACTGCTGCCGGCTGGTATCCGCATGATCCACGGACCGGGCTGCCCGGTCTGCGTTACCCCGCTGGAGATGCTCGACCGGGCGCTGGCCATCGCCGCCCGGCCGGAGGTTACGTTCACCAGTTTCGGCGACATGCTGCGGGTTCCCGGCTCGCGCACCGATCTGCTGGCGCTCAAGGCTCGCGGTGCCGACGTCCGGGTCGTCTACTCACCGATCGACGCGGTTCAGCTCGCAGTGGCAAATCCCGATCGTCAGGTGGTCTTCTTCGCGGTCGGCTTCGAGACGACCGCGCCGGCGAACGCGATGGCGGTGCTGCGCGCGGCCGCGCTCGGACTGTCCAATTTCAGCATTCTGGTCAGCCACGTGCTGGTGCCACCGGCGATCACCGCGATCCTCGATGCACCGGACTGCCAGGTACAGGGGTTCCTGGCCGCCGGCCACGTGTGTGCGGTGATGGGGTGGACCGAGTACGAGCCGATCGTGGCGCGGTATCGGGTTCCGATCGTGGTTACCGGGTTCGAGCCGCTCGATCTTCTCGAGGGAATCCTCATGACGGTCCGGCAGCTCGAACACGGCCGAGCGGAGGTGGAGAATCAGTACGTCCGAGCGGTCCGGCGGTCCGGGAATACCCAGGCACAGGACGCGATCAGGGCGGTCTTCCGGATCACCGACCGATCCTGGCGGGGGATCGGGACCATTCCGGCTAGTGGGCTGACCCTGGCCGATGAGTTCGGCGACTATGACGCCGAGCGACGGTTCGGGGTAGGCCGGCTGACCGCCACCGAGCACCCGGCCTGCATCGCCGGCGAGATCCTCACCGGCACGAAGGTGCCCACCGAGTGCGGCGCGTACGGCACGCTGTGCACGCCGCGGTCGCCACTCGGCGCGCCCATGGTCTCCAGCGAGGGCACGTGTGCCGCGTTCTACACCGCGGGACGGAGGCGATCGGCGTGACCGCTGTCGATCCGGCCCAGGCCACCTGCCCGCTCCCGGTGGCCGAGCAGGAGCGCATCCTGCTCGGCCACGGGTCGGGCGGCCAACTCTCCGCGGAATTGCTCACCGATCTAATCATTCCGGCGCTCGGTGAATCGACGCCCGCCGGCCCGTTGGAAGACGCCGCCGTCCTGCCGCTTGGCGACCTCGAAGTGGTGCTGAGCACCGACTCGTTCGTGGTGAGCCCGCTGTTCTTCCCCGGCGGGGACATCGGTGCGCTCGCCGTCAACGGCACCGTCAACGACGTGGCCATGCGCGGCGCCCGACCGCTGGCCCTGGCTGTGGCCTACGTGATCGAGGAAGGGTTCCCACTTGCCGACCTGCGGCGCGTGGTCTCCTCGGTGGCGGCGGCCGCACGCGAAGCCGGGGTGGCCGTAGTAACCGGGGACACCAAGGTGGTCGGCCGGGGTGCAGCCGACGGCCTGTTCGTCACCACGACCGGGATCGGGCAGCGCCCGGTCGGGGTCGGACCGTCGGCAGCTCGGGCGGTTCCCGGCGATGTCGTCCTACTGTCGGCGCCCATCGGGCTGCACGGCACTACCGTCCTCAGCACCCGGGAGGGCCTCGGCTTCGAGGCCGACATCGCCTCGGACACCCGGCCGCTACACCGGCTGGTCGGCACCATGCTCCACGCCGGCGGAGCGGCTGTGCACTCGTTGCGGGACCCGACCAGGGGCGGGCTGGCTTCGGCGCTTACCGAGATCGCCGGGGCGTCCGGGGTGGGCGTGGAGCTCGACGAGCACGCCATCCCGGTGCCCGCCGCGGTTGCCGCAGCGTGCGAGATCCTCGGGCTGGACCCGCTGCACGTTGCCAACGAGGGCTGCCTGGTCGGCTTCGTCGCCGCCGCGGCGGCCGACACAGTGCTCGCGGCGATGCGCGCCTGCCCCGAGGGCAGCGCGGCGGTTCCGATCGGTTCCGTGGTCACGGATCACCCGGGCCGGGTCGTCATGCGCACCCTCGTCGGATCGCGCCGGATAGTCGACATGCTGATCGGGGAGCAACTTCCGCGGATCTGCTGACGGCCGGTATCGCTACGGCAAGGGGACGCGCGCCGAGGACCGAAATCGACAACTCGGCCGCGGGCCTGGTGTCACCGCGCACAGGCGTCTATCGTGAGCGCGCCCGCCGGCATCGACATCCCACCACCCCCGGCAGCGCCGCTAGATGTCCGGCGACGCGGGAGGGCCGTGGCACACAGCAAGGTGACTCTCGAGCCCACGCTGAGCGAGCGGATGGGCCGCGGGACGCTCGGCGGCATCGCCGCCGGCACAATGTTCGCGGGGATGGAGATGTGGAATGCCACCTCGAACGCTCTACCGGTTCGGGCGCCGTTCCTGGCCATTTCCACAATCGTGCTGGGCAACAGTGCACTCACGACGGGTCAGGCCAATGTGGCGATCGGCCTGATCGTCCACACCGCCATCTCGATCTTCTACGGCATGCTGTTCGGACTGCTCACACCCGTGCTGCGAACCAACGGCACGGTGGCGCTGACCGGGCTGGCCTACGGTGCGCTGATCTACCTGATCGACCTGCGGCTGGTCGCCCCGATCTGGTTTCCGCTGTTCACGACCGGAGACCAGTCGTTCGCGCTGCTGGTCCACCTCCTCTACGGAATCGTCGTGGGGATCGCCTTCTTTAGCGCTGACGTACGCCGCGGTGAACCACCGGTCAGCGTGGGCAGACCAAACCGCTCGCCCTCCAACGTGGGAGCCAACGGACCGGGCTCATCCCGGACAGAGTGGACCGACCAGCCCCGGCGCAGACCGCGCGGGTTGTTCGAACCGCCGCACCGATCGTGAGCCGTGGACACGGACAATCGAAGTTCGGCGCCGATGCGTCGAGTAGGGCTCGCTCTCACGCCCGTACGAATGTGGCGGCGATCGTCTCGCCGGGCCGGAGCAGGTCCAAGCGGTTAGCTATCACCCTGAACGTCGTCGCGAGGCTCAGCGCGGCAAGAAAGTCCGTCTCTTGCTGCTGGAGCTCCTCGGTCGGGCACGCTGCTCTCGTCGATGTGACCGGCCCGATCGTGATCTCGTCGCCCGCTACCTGGTAGGGACCGTTGAACGTGTTACACCCGGTGTTGCCGGTGACATCCGGGGCAGCGAAGGTCGTCGTCATGTCAACTCCGCCCAGCACTGAAGTGATCGCGTCCCCTGAGAAGTAGCTCGTCACT
>DATAFN010000174.1:0-2243 GCA_036257435.1 Actinomycetes bacterium | reverse complement strand
CGCGACGACAAGGACAAGTCCGCGCTGTACCTCAACGAGTGCCGGCGGATGGGGATCAAGGTGCTGCCGCCCGACGTCAACGACTCGGAGGCCAATTTCACCTCCCGCGGCGGCGACATCAGGTTCGGGCTAGCGGCGATCCGCAACGTGGGCAGCGGCGTGGTGGACGCGATCGTGACGGCTCGGCGGTCGGCCGGCCGGTTCGCCAGCTTCCACGACTTCCTCGGCAAGGTGCCGGTCAACGTCTGCAACAAGAAGACGATCGAGTCCCTGATCAAGTCCGGCGCGTTCGACTCGCTGGGGGACCCGCGGCGCGGCCTGCTGGCGATCCACGAGCGGGCGGTGGACGCCGTCATCGACATCAAGCGCAACGAGGCGATCGGACAGGACTCGCTGTTCGGCGGGTTCGGGGGCCTCGGCGGGTCCGATGACGGCGTCGACGACGGGCTGTCCGGCATCAGCATCGAGCTGCCGGTCCCGGACGGCGAGTGGGACAAGGCGACCATGCTCGCGTTCGAGCGAGCGATGCTCGGCCTGTACGTCTCCGACCACCCGTTGCTCGGCGTGGAGCACATCCTCGCCCAGGCCGCGGACTGCCCGATCGCTGCGCTCACCGACGGCGACGAGTGGCACGACGGCGCGGTCATCACGGTGGCCGGCCTGGTCACCGGGCTGTCCCGTCGGGTAACCAAGCAGGGCAGCCCCTGGGCGATGGCTACCGTGGAGGATCTGGCCGGCGCGATCGAGTGCATGTTCTTTCCGTCCACCTACCAGCTGTACGGGACCGTGCTCGCCGAGGACGCGATCGTGGTGGTCAAGGGCCGGCTGGACCGTCGCGAGGAGGTACCCAAGCTGATCGCGATGGAGATCACCCTTCCGGATCTGACCGCCGGGCCGCGCGGTCCGGTGGTGGTGACGATGCCGGAGAACCGGTGCACGCCGCCGGTGGTCGAGCGGTTGCGCGAGGTACTGCGCACCCATCCCGGCCGCACCGAGGTGCACCTGCACCTGAAGAGTTCCTCCAGGACCCTGGTCATGAAGCTGAACCAGCAGGTCAGCCCATCGTCGGCGCTGATGGGCGACCTGAAGGCGCTGCTCGGTCCGGCCTGCCTGGGCTGATTGCCGCGGGTCCGCCAGCGGTGGCGATCCGTGGTGAGACCGGCCGGTGATCACTCGAGTGCCGATTCGTCACCCGGGTCTGGTTGACTATCTGGTGTTCCGAGCCGATGCGGTTCTGACCTAGGAGCACGACATGACAACGGGGGACGAGCGCCCGCTCGACGGGACGCGGTCAAACGAGACGGATCCGGCCGAAGTACTCGATCAGACGGTGAGCGAGCAGCCGGGGATCGAGCAGGCGGCGGGCGACCAAACGACGGGCGATCAGTCGGGGATCGAGGCGGCGGGCGACCAGGCCGCGAGTGAGCGCGCGAGGACCGAGCCGGGCCCCGCCCCATTCGCTCCGCCCGCTGGTTGGGCGTCGAGCGGGCGTCCGGATGCCGACGCCGAGGCGACGCTGCCAGGGGACGAGCTTGCATTCGGCTCCGGGCCGACCGCGCGCCGCCGCTGGGGACTGATCGGCGTGGCCGCCGGAATTGTGCTGGCCCTGCTGGTCGGCGGGGTGGTCTTCGCGGTCGGCAAGCTCTCCGGCGGCGGCACCCAGCCGGAGGAGCTGGTCCCGGCCAGCGCGTTCGCGTTCGCCAAGCTGGATCTCGATCCGGCCGCCGGCCAGAAGGTGGCGGCCATGCAGTTCCTGCGGCACTTTCCGGACGCGGCCGACGCTCTCGGCGAGAGCGACGACCTTCGCGAGGCCATTTTCGGCCAGATCGCCGAGGACGCCGGCCTGAACTACGCCGACGACGTTGAGCCGTGGCTCGGCGACCGGTTCGCGGTTGCGGCGATCCCCGGCACCGCTGGCCAAGGGCCGGACTTCGGCGTTTACCTGCAGGTCAGCGACCAGGACAAGGCCGCCGGATCGCTAGCCGAGATGTTCAGCGACGAGGGTGCGCCGGCCGCTGTGGCGTTCCGCAAGGGCTACGCGGTCATCAGCCAGGATCAGGTGATGCTGGATCGGGTGGAGGCCGCCGCGGCCGACGGCGCGCTGTCCTCGGCGTCCACGTTCGAGTCCGACATGGCCGACCTCGGCGGCGACGAGGTCGCCTCGGCCTGGGTGGATCTCGAAACGGCGCTGGCTGCGGTCGTGGCCAGCGAACCGGGCGGCCTGGCCGGGTTGCCCGCCGAGC
>DATAFN010000165.1:0-1975 GCA_036257435.1 Actinomycetes bacterium | reverse complement strand
CAGTTGGCCTGGACGTTGCGTACCGACCCGCGGGTGACCGTGCTCGACCGGCACAATGTCCGAGAGCTGACCGCCGATCAGCTGGGCGGACCGCCGGTGCAGCTGGTGGTCGCCGACCTGTCGTTCATCTCCCTTACCCTGGTGCTGCCGGCACTGCGTGGCTGCGCGGAGCCGGACGCCGACTTCGTGCTCATGGTCAAACCGCAGTTCGAGGTGGGCCGTGAGCGGCTGGGTCGGGGCGGGGTGGTGCGCGACCCCGAGCTGCGGGCCGAGGCGGTGAGCACGGTCGCCGCCGCGGCCAGCGAGCTCGAGCTCGGCACCAGCGGCGTCGTGGCCAGCCCGTTGCCGGGCCCGGCCGGTAACGTCGAGTACTTCCTGTGGCTGCGGGCCGGGGCGCCGGCGGCAGCTCCGGAGGACATCGCGGCCGCCGTTCGTTCCGGTCCGAGTTGACCGGACCGGGCACGGTACGGCGGTCGGCGGCACCCGGCGACGCAAGGACGAGGGCGAGCAGCGGTAAGCAAGTAGTAGCGGGACAGCGAAACGGAGCGGAATGACCGGATCGGCAGAGTTGGGCGAGCGGAACAGAGCGCGGACCGTGCTCGTGGTCGCCCATACCGGTCGCAAGGAGGCGGTCGCCGCGGCCCGGCTGCTGGCCGACCAGCTCGAGACGGCCGGGCTGGAGGTCCGGGTGCTTGCCGGGGAGCAGCCCGAGCTGCAGCTCGCCGGCGCGCACACCGTTCCGGCCGGTCCGGACGTCGCGCGCGGTGCCGAGCTGGTGGTGGTGGTCGGCGGTGACGGCACGCTGCTGCGGGGCGCGGAGTATGCCCGCCCGGCCGGCACCCCGATGCTCGGCGTCAACCTCGGCCATATCGGTTTCCTGGCCGAGGCGGAGCCCGAAGACCTGACCGAGGTCGTCGAGCGGGTGATAGCCCGCGACTACCAGGTCGAGGAGCGGATGACCCTCGACGTGACGGTAAGCCGCAACGGCAACCCAGTGGTCAGGAACTGGGCACTAAATGAGGCATCGGTCGAGAAGGCGGCGCGGGAACGGATGCTCGAGGTCATCGTCGAGGTCGACGGCCGGCCGCTGTCCCGATGGGGTTGTGACGGCGTGGTGTGCGCGACGCCGACGGGTTCGACCGCGTACGCGTTCTCCGCCGGCGGTCCGGTGGTTTGGCCGGAGGTCGAGACATTGCTCATGGTGCCGATCAGTGCCCATGCGCTGTTCGCCCGCCCGTTGGTGACGGCACCCACCAGCGTGCTCGCGATCGAGGTCGCCCCGGAAACGCCGCACGGGGTGCTCTGGTGCGACGGGCGGCGCTCGCTCGAGCTGCCGCCGGGTGCCCGGGTCGAGGTCCGGCGTTCGGACCTGCCGGTGCGGTTCGCCCGGCTGGTCCAGGCGCCGTTCACCGATCGGCTGGTGGCGAAGTTCGCCCTGCCGGTGTGGGGCTGGCGCGGTGCTCGCGCGCCCGCGCCGGCCGGGTCCCAGGATGCCGGCGCCGACCGGCAAGAACTGCGGACCGACAACGAAGGCGCGTAGGGTTCGGCATCGTGCTTGAGGAAATGCGCATCCGCGGGCTCGGTGTCATCGACGACGCGGTCCTCGAGCTGTCACCCGGTTTTACCGTCGTAACCGGTGAGACCGGGGCCGGCAAGACCATGGTGGTTACCGGGCTAGGCCTGCTGTTCGGCGAGCGTGCCGAGTCTGCGCTGGTCCGGGCCGGCGGCCCGACCGCTTCGGTGGAGGGCCGGCTAGCACTCGATCCGACCGGCCCGGCCGCGGCCCGTGCCCTCGACGCCGGCGCCGAGATCGAGGACGGGGTGCTGCTGGTCGGGCGTACCGTCGCCGCCGAGGGCCGGTCCAGGGCGGTGCTCGGGGGCCGTACGGTTCCGGTCGGCGTACTCGGCGAGCTGGCCGAAGAGCTGATCGCGGTGCACGGCCAGAACGACCAGGACCGGCTGCTCCGGCCGGTCC
>DATAFN010000124.1:0-4859 GCA_036257435.1 Actinomycetes bacterium | reverse complement strand
CCTCGGCGTCCACATGGTCGGCAGCCGGGTCGGCGAGCTCGTGGCCGAGGCGCAGCTGATCTTCAACTGGGAGGCACTGCCGTCGGAGGTGGCGCAGCTCATCCATGCCCACCCGACGCAGGGCGAAGCCCTCGGCGAGGCCAACCTCGCCCTCGCCGGGAAACCGCTACACGTCCACGGCTGATCGAGCACCGTCTACTCTCAGGCCGTCGAGAACTCGGAGAGGACAGGACCAATGGCGACCTCCGTCACCTTGCCCGCACTCGGCGAAAGCGTCACCGAGGGCACCGTGACCCGCTGGCTGAAGCAGCCCGGTGAGCAGGTTCAGACCGACGAGCCGCTGCTGGAGATCTCCACCGACAAGGTCGATACCGAGATCCCGTCACCCGCGTCCGGCACTCTTCTCGAGATCAAGGTGGCCGAGGACGAGACCGTCGAGGTGGGAACCGAGCTGGCGATCATCGGTGAGCCCGGCGAGGGCGACGGTGGTGAGCAGCCTAGGCAGGACGCCGTCACCGGCGAGGCGGCGCCGCCGGCCGAGCCGGCCGCCGAGGCGGCGCAGCGGGAGCCGGGCGAGCAAGCCGAGCCCGCGCCCGCGCCCGATGCGGCGCAACCCGAGGCGGCGCAACCCGAGGCCGACCAGCGTCAGCCATCGCAGCAAGAACCCGCGCAGCAGGGCGAGGCCCCCGCGCCACAGACCGGGGGCACCGGGTCGACTTCGGTCACTCTGCCCGCTCTCGGTGAGAGCGTCACCGAAGGAACCGTTACCAGGTGGCTCAAGCAGGTCGGCGATCAGGTTCAGACCGACGAGCCGCTGCTGGAGATCTCCACCGACAAGGTCGACACCGAGATCCCGTCACCCGCGTCCGGCACCCTGCTCGAGATCAAGGTCGGCGAGGACGAGACCGTAGACGTGGGCGCAGAGCTCGCCGTGATCGGGCCGGCCGGCGGCGCTGCGGCCGCTGGCCCTACCGAACAACCGGCCCAACCTTCCCAAGCCGCACCGAGCCCGGCCACCACCCCCGACGCTGCCGCCGCGAAGGCGGAGACACCCCTCGAGGCCGAGGCAGGTGTCCAGGCTGCCGCCGATGCGCAGTCCGAGCAGCGATCCGAACCCGAGGCGGCACCCGCTCCAGCGGCCCAGCCGGCTCCTTCGGCCGCGGCGCCGTCGAGCGCCGCGCCTGCGGCGCCACCGACCACACCACCCAGCCGGGGCGACGGCTCGCCCTACGTAACCCCGCTGGTCCGCAAGCTGGCCGCCGAGCACAGCGTCGATCTGGCCACCCTGTCCGGCACCGGAGTGGGCGGGCGGATCCGGAAGCAGGATGTCCTGGCCGCCGCCGAACAGGCCCGGAAGGCCGCCGAGCAGGCGGCGGCCGCACCACCACCACCATCGGCCGCGGCGGCAGCGCCGGCTCCGCCGACCCCGCAAGTGTCGGCGCTACGCGGCACCACCGAGAAGCTGTCCCGGATGCGCTTGCTGATTGCCAAGCGGATGGTCGAGTCGCTTCAGACGTCGGCCCAGCTCACGACCGTGGTCGAGGTCGACGTCTCGGCGATCGCGCGGCTGCGCCAACGGGCAAAGGCCGGGTTCGAGGCGCGGGAGGGGGTCAAGCTGTCCTTCCTGCCGTTTTTCGCCAAGGCGGCGGTGGAAGCGCTCAAGGCCCACCCGAAGCTCAACGCGACGATCGACACCGAGAAGGGCGAGGTGACCTACCTCGACGCCGAACATCTAGGGGTCGCCGTCGACACCGACCGCGGGCTGCTCGTGCCGGTCATCCACAACGCTGGAGACCTCAACATCGCCGGCCTGGCCCGGAAGATCGCCGACCTCGCCGAGCGCACTCGAGCCAACAAGATCTCCCCCGACGAGCTGTCGGGCGGAACGTTCACGTTGACCAACACCGGCAGCCGGGGCGCGCTGTTCGACACACCGATCATCAACCAGCCGCAGGTCGCGATTCTCGGCACCGGAGCCGTGGTCAAGCGGCCGATGGTCGTGACTGATGACACCGGGGGCGACAACATCGCGATCCGGTCGATGGTCTACCTCGCCATGACCTACGACCATCGCCTGGTCGACGGCGCCGACGCCGCCCGCTACCTGGTCACCGTGAAGCAACGGCTCGAGGGGGGCCAGTTCGAGGGCGAACTCGGCATCTGACCGGCGCCGGACCGGGAGCGCTAAGCGGCATGCGGGTCGCGATCACCGGATCCAGCGGCCTGATCGGAACGGCCCTGCGCGCCTCGCTTGCCGCCGACGGCCATCAGATCGTGCGCCTGGTTCGCCGACCAGTGGCGGCACCCAACGAGATCTCGTGGGATCCGGCGGCCGGGCGACTCGACCCCGCGCAGCTGGCCGGTGTCGAGGCCGTGGTCAACCTCGCCGGCGCCGGGATCGGTGACCACCGCTGGACCCGGTCGTACAAGAGGACCATCCGCGACAGCCGGGTCGCCGCCACGAGAACGCTCTCGACGGCGCTAGCCGGGTTGACCGAGCCGCCGCGGGTGCTGGTGTCGCAGTCCAGGATCGACGCGTACGGCCTCGGCCACCGATCGGAGATCCTCGACGAGGACGAGCCGCGGGGCGAGGGCTTCCTGGCCAGGGTCTGCCGGGACTGGGAGGACGCGACCGCACCGGCCGCGAACGCCGATATCGCGGTCTGTCACACCCGGATGGGCATCGTGATGACCGCCCGGGGTGGGTGGCTGGCGGAACTGCTGAAGATCTTCCGGTTGGGACTCGGCGGTCCGCTTGCCGGCGGCGAACAGTACTGGAGCTTCATCTCCCTCTACGACGCCGTCCGGGCACTGCGATTTCTGATCGAGATCCACGGCTGTTCCGGTCCGTACAACATCACGGTCCCGGAACCGGTCACGAATGCCGAGTTCACCCGGGTGCTGGCGAAGGCCGTCAGCCGGCCGGCGTTGCTTCCGGTCCCGGAATTCGCCCTGCACATCCGGCTCGGCGAGTCCGCCGACCAGATCGCCAGCAGTCTGCGGGTCATCCCGGCCCGGCTGGTCGAGGCCGGCTTCGAGCACCGGCATCCGGACGCGCCCTCTGTCGTGACCGCGGCGCTGCACTGACCGGGCACCGGGTCAGCCGAACCGCCACCCGGATGCGTCCGGGGCGGGGACCATCTCCGCCTGCCAGGTCGCCTCGGGTAGGCCCTCCTTCTCGGCCACGACCGTTTCCTCGTCGTCGACGAGTTGGTAAGGCGGCAGCCGGTCGGTGATCTCCAGGACCACCCGGCCGCCCTCCTGCGAGACCAGCTCGGCGGTAACGACCTCGAAGGCCAGTCCGCTGGTGTGGACGCCGGCGTCGGCGTAGAGCTGGAGTAATTCGGCGTCGTCGGCAAGCACCTGGCTGGTCGGCGCATAAACCGCACAGAGGGCCTCGGCGTTCATTGCGTTGAACGCCTCGGCGCGTTGCGCGTACAAGCTCTGGACGACCTGTGTCCAGTCGCTGACCTCTGGAGGCTGTTGGGTCGGGGCGGGTTGCGGGCCCCCGCACAGGTCGACCGGCACCTCCGCCTCGCTCTGCGAGGTCTGTCGGGCAGCGCCAGGAAGTGCCTGCGGGTCGTCATCACCCAGCAACTGGAGTCCGGCGAACACCGCCCCGGCAAGAATGACCGGAATGGCCACCACCATGGCGATGCGGGCCAGGTCAAGGCGGCGACGGCGGTCCCGCCGGCGCCGTGGCACGGGCTCGACCTCCGGCCTCGCCCGCGCGTCCAGGGTCATGCCCGGCACCGCCGACGCCAGCGGAGCGGGCCGCCGGGCATCGGGCGGCATCGTTTCCGGTTCGACCGGCTCGGGCTCAGCATGACGGCCGGCCCGTCTGGACCGTCGCGTTGGCCGGGTACCCTCCTCGACCGGAGCCTTCGCTTCGGTCATCGCGGTGAACGTCACTGGTTCGGGATCGGCGAGCACGAACAGGGCGTTCGCCAGTGAACTGGCGGCCGGACGACGGGTCGGATCGGGGTGCATCGCCTGCGCCAGCGCGCTCTGAGTCGCCGGCGGAATTCCCGGCAAGATGACCGCCTGTGCAGGGACGAACCCGGTCAGGGCGCGAACCGCGACGGCTGCCAGTCCATAGACATCAGTACCCGGCTGGGGCGGATAGCCGGCTGAGAGCTCCGGCGGCGTGATGCCGGCGAGCCCGGCCGGCCGCCCGTCACCGAGTGGGTCCGTCCCGAGGTTGGCGAGCATCGGTTTGCCGTCTGCCGAGAACAGGATGCAGGCCGGGGCCACCTGACCGTGGACCAGTCCATGGGCGTGCAACTCGGCCAGGGCCTGCCCGATGGGTGCGCACGCGGTCACCACCTCGCCCGGGCTGAGCGTTCCGCGCACCGCCAGCAGATCGTCGAGGCTGCCTCCCTCGGCGAACTCGAACACCAACACCAGAGCACCGGGGACTTCGGCGACCGCGAGCAACGGCAGGAGGTGCGGGTGGTCGACGGCGGTCAGCAGCGCGATCTCCCGCCGCGACCGTTCCCGGGCGCCGGGATCGGGCTGTGGAAGAAGACGCAGCGCGACCTGGACACCGGTCACTTCCTCGCGCGCGGCCCATACCGTGCCGCTGGTGCCGAGCGGCCGTTCCACGGCATAGCCCGGCACATAGGCGGGGAAGTCCATGTCCCCATGGTCGCAAACCGGCGATCCAGCCGCCATGAGCCGCTGGTTGTCCACAGGCCGCTGGCGATGCCGTCGGGCACGTACAGTGGATGAGTGAGCCTGCCGCGCGTGGTGCGCTACGACGGTCTGCAGCCGTACGAAGTCGCGTGGGCCGAGCAGCGGCGGCTACACGCGGCCAGGGTCGCGGACGATGTCGCCGACCTGGTGATGCTGCTCGAGCA
>DATAFN010000095.1:0-4696 GCA_036257435.1 Actinomycetes bacterium | reverse complement strand
GGAGGGCACCGAGTTGACCCCGACCGAGTTCGGCCGCGCCGCCGGTCCGGCCTCCTCCGGCTCGGGGTAGACCGAGACCTGCACGCTGTCGTGATGGCCGTGGTAGCTGCCCTCCACCTTGAGGATCTTCGATCGCCCGGTCGCGACCCGCATCAGGTGGACCGCATCCATGGTGGCTTCAGTGCCCGAGTTGCCGAACCGCCACAACGGAAGCCGGAAGCGCCGGGCCAGCTCGGCCGAGACCGGGATGACATCCGCGGTCGGCTGGGCGAAATGCGTCCCGAGCCTGACGCGCGCGGAGACCGCGTCCACGACCGCCGGATGGGCGTGCCCGACCACGTTGACACCGAACCCGGCATGCAGATCGACGTACTCGGTCCCGTCGGCGTCCCAGACGTGCGAGCCCGCGCCGCGGTCGATCCACACCGTGCCGGGCGGAGCGTCCTGCCAGCTGGACGCCACCCCGCCGGCCAGGCTGGCCTTCGCCGACTCGGTCAACCGCTGCGACTGGCCGGTGCGGTCCAGGAAGATGCGCTCCTGCTCGGCGATCAGCCGGTCCAAGGCGACGAGATCGGGTGAGTCCTCGTCGGTCGTCACGGTTGGTGCGCTTGACATCGACATCAGATCATCCATTCCGCCGGGCTAGCCGGCGCGATCGGCGGTTGCGCCGGACAGCCCGGCGAGATACGCGCGCGCGACCATGTTGATCGACGCGCGGACGGTGACTTCGTGGTACGAGGACAGCGGCCCAGGTGTGTAGCCCCGAGCGGACAGCCCCCGCTGCACGCTCTCGCACGCCGCCCAGTCCTGCCGGTTGGTCACGTCCCAGAACTGCACCGCGTAGCTCGGATCGAAGCCGGTCCGCGCCCAGGCGGCGGGCGGGAACAGCCACTGGCACTCGACCCTGGTCACACCCGGCTCGAGGGGCGTCAGCCGGTGGGTCATGACGTAGTCCGGGTGCAGGCTCAGCAACAGGTTCGGGAACAGCTGCAGGTACCAGACCGTGCGCAGCGCGTCGCCGGCAATCCCCTCGATCGGCACTCCGAGGCTGCGCCCGTCAAGCGCCATCGTCTGCACTCCCGGCTCGAGCTCCATCGAGCCGCCGCACCACAGCCCGGTGCCCTTCGCGTCGGAGCCGCTGGTCGGGGACGTCACCCGGCACAACTGCGGATGGATCGACGGGCAGTGGAAGCACTCGTGGTAGTTCTCCACCGCCAGCTTCCAGTTCGCGTTCAGGTCGTACTCATGACTGGCGCCGAGCCGCAGCTCCGCACACCGGTACGGCTCGACCAGCGCGGACAGGCCGGGCGCGGATTCGTCCAGCGAGACCGCGGTCCCGGTCAGGTTCACGAACACGAAGCCCTGCCACTCGGTCACCGCGACCGGTAGCAGCGGGTAGCCGCCCGCCTCAACGTCCGGCCGATGCGCGGCCGGGACCTGGTGCAGCGACCCATCCAGGTCGTACACCCATGCGTGGTACGGGCACGCCATGAACCGGCCGGTGCCCGAGCTTCCGCACGGCAGGAGCTCGTGGCCGCGATGCCGGCAGACGTTGGCGAACCCGCGCAGCTGCCGGTCGCGGCCGCGGACCAGCACCACGCCCTCGGCTCCGATCGCCACCGCAGCCCGGTCGCCCGGCTCGGCGGCCAGGTCGGACCGCCCGACACACACCCAGCCGGCGGCGAAGATGTGCTCCCGTTCGAACTCGAGCACCGCGACGTCCAGGTAGGCCGCCCTCGGCAGCATCGAGCCGCTCCAAGCCGGATCCAGGCAACGGGCGACCGCTGCCGGGTCGATCGGCGGGATTCCACTCAGCACGTGCATGCCTACCTCCGGCCGGTGTGCCCACCGTTGCGTCCGGCGGTGAGCCGACCGCTGAGCCGGCCCCGGCGGTGGTCGGCCAGGATCCGCCGGGTGGCGAGGTAGCCGGCGATGCCGGTTACCCCGCCGCCACCATGGGTCGCCGACGAGCATTGGTACAGGCCACGGATCGGGGTGCGGAAGTCCGCGTAGCCGGGCGCGGGCCGCAGGTGGAACAGCTGATCCGGGGACAGTTCGCCGTGGAAGATGTTGCCGCCGATCAGGCCGTACTCGTGCTCCATCTGATACGGCCCGATGATCTGGCGGTGCAGGATCGAGCGCTTGAAGTTCGGCGCCAGCTCGGTGTAGAGGTCCACGATCCGGTCCGCGTACGCGGCCAGCTCGGCCTCGTGCGGGTCGGCCGACCAGGTGTGCGGCACCCACTGGGTGAACATCGACATAACGTGCGCGCCCTCGGGCGCCAGGGTCGGGTCGAGCGTGGAGGGCACCACGGTGTCGCAGAACGGCCGCTCGGCCGCCCAGCCCTCGCGGGCGTCCTGGAACGCGCGCTCGATGTACTCCAGCGAGTGGCACAGCTCCAACGTTCCGGAGTAGCGCGCCAGCGGCATGTCCGGACTGGCGGTGAACTCGGGCAGCTCGGAAAGCGCCAGATTGATCTTCACCACACCGCTGCGGCTGCGCCAGCGCTCGATGTCTGCGAGGAAGTCGGCCGGCAGGTGCTCGGGTCCGATCTGGCGCAGGAACGTGATGTGTGGATGGGTCGCGGCCACCACCGTGGACGCGCGAAACTCGGTGCCGTCCCGCAGCGCCACCCCGGTAACTCGGTCGCCGGAGATCAGGATCCGCTCGACCGGCGCCCCGGTTCGCACGGTCGCCCCCGATGACTCCGCCGAGCTGCGGATCGCTGCGGTGACCGCGCCCATCCCGCCGATCGGGTACCCCCAGGAGCCGAGCCTGCCGTCGCCGACGTCGCCGATCGAGTGGTGCATCATCACGTACGCCGTGCCGGGCGCGGCCGGGCCGGCCCAGGTACCGATCACCCCGTTGATCGCCATCTGGCCCTTGACCTCGGGGCTGTCGAACCACTCGTCGAGCAGGTCGGCGATGCTCATCGTGAACAGTCGGATCGCGTCCGCGCTGCGGCGCACGTCCAGCCCGCGCAGCCCCCAGGCGAGCCGGAGCTGGTCGATCAGGTCACCGGGCCGCTTGGAACCCACTCTGGGTGGGGTGCGCAGCAGGAGCGGGGCCAGCACGTCGGCCACGCCCTTGAGCCACGCCTCGTACCGCGGCATCGCGGCCGCGTCGCGGGCCGAGAACCTTGCGAGCTCGGCCTGGTCGTGCGCGTGCTCGCCGGTGAGAGTGAGCGAGCGCCCGTCCGGAAAGGCCGCGTAGGCCGGACCCATCGGCACCACCCGGTAGCCGTGCTCGGCCAGCCGTAAATCGGCGATGATGTGCGCCGGCATCAGGCTCATGACGTAGGACAACGTCGTGACCTTGAACTCTGGCCCCCACGGTGTCTCGGTGCGCGCCGCCCCGCCGGTGTCGTCGCGGGCCTCCAGGACCAGCGGCCGCAGCCCCGCCTTGGCCAGGTATGCCGCGGCCACCAACCCGTTGTGTCCGCCGCCGACCACGATGGCGTCGAAGTTTCGATCGCGCACCGGTCCAGTTCCAATACGGTCCGGTCCGGGGGAACTTGCGGGTATCACTGGCCCATCCTTCGAAGGTCAGCCCAAAACTGGATTGCCGTACCCCTTGTGGGTCGGCCCCTCGCCAATCAGACTAACTGGTCAACCAGTCAGTGAAGCAAGCCTGACTTTTACAGCCAGCACCGCCGGCGGCGGCGGCGGAGGCGGGAAGGAGCTCCGATGGCTTTTCACCCACGCGAGCGCGGTGGTCAGGGTCCGGCCCGGCGGGATGTGTTGCGCGCAGGCATGTACACCGCGCTCGGTGCGACCGCAGCGGGGCCGCTACTGGCCGCTTGTGGCAGCAACGGCTCGAGCGCGGGGTCAAATGTCGCCGGGCTCGAACTGTCCCGACCAGACCACCCGGTTCGGTTACCGCTACACCCCGACATCCCGGCGATCGGTAATGGCCTCCAGCCGGAGTCCGGCACGCTGAAGGTGTTGAACTACGCCGAGTACAACGGGCCGGACGTGGTCAAGGCGTTCGAGAAGGAATACAAGGTCAAGGTCGAGATCACCACGTTCGTCTCGATGGACGAGGGCGTGCAGAAGCTGCGGACCCCAGGCGCTAGGTTCGACGTGTTCTACCCGACCAGCGACATCATCGGGAAGGTCGCGGTCGGCAAGCTGCTGCAGCCGCTGAACAAGTCCTACCTGCCGAACATCCGCAACATCTGGGACCAGCTCCAGGACCCGTTCTACGACCAGGGTGCGCAGTACTCGGTGGGGCACACGCTCTACCAGACCGGGGTGCTCTACCGGGCCGACCGGGTCAGCACGGTCCCGGCGAACGGGTACGACCTGCTCTGGGACGTCAACCACAAGGGCAAGATCTACCTGCTCGACGACGACCGGGAGACCCTCGGGATGGCGATGCTCCGCAAGGGGTTCACCGATGTCAATACCGAGGATCCCGCGGTCATCAACGCGGCCCAGGCCGACCTCCAGGAGCTCATCGGCCAGGTCAACATCAAGATCGGCGCGACGCAGTACAGCATGGTCCCGGAGGGCAGCGCGACCATCCACCAGGCCTGGTCCGGCGACGCCATCAACGCGCAGTACTACCTGCCCGAGGGCGTCTCGACCGACGTGCTCGGCTGGTGGTTCCCGCAGGACCGCAAGGGCGCGATCGGCAACGACACGATCGCGGTCGCCGCGTCCGCCGAGCACCCGGTGCTCGCGCACCACTTCAT